>DATNQB010000022.1 GCA_036702875.1 Oculatellaceae cyanobacterium
CTGTGCTGGAACCTCCTAGCTTGATATATACAGATTACCGGAGTTGAAAGATGCGCGCTAAGAGCGCACCCTTTCAACTCCAATAAAATTACCTGTAACCAATAGTGTAATTTTTCTCTCCCCACAATGAAGTAACCCTGCTTATCAAGGGGAGGGAGTAAATTCTATCAATAAGGAAGAAATAAAAATTTCTTCCCTCCCCCCGAAATTCGGAGGGATTGAGGGGGGTGTAAGAAATATATAGCCCCTCCATTTATTCCCTAAAAATAGCCCACTTGCGCGGGCTAAGATTTATGTAACCAACAGCTTGAAACCTGTCGGCTAATTTATTAACTCAAAAATTACCGCTTCGCCAACTTCTTCGACACCTTCCGCAGACGAATTGACTTTGGTGTTACTTCCACCAATTCATCAGATCCGATATACTCCAAAGCACGCTCTAAACTCATTTCCACTGGTGCTTGTAACTGCACCAATTCTTCACCACCAGACGCACGATGGTTAGTTAGCTGCTTAGTTTTGCAGATATTCAGTTCTAAGTCTTGTGGGCGGGTGTTTTCCCCAACAATCATACCTCTGTAAACTTTTGTACCAGGGCCAATAAAGAATACGCCTCGGTCTTCAGCATTTAGCAGGGCATAATAGGTAGCAACGCCTTCTTCAAAGGAAATTAATACACCGTTACGACGGGCAACAATATCGCCACAGATAGCACGATAATCTAAGAAACTGTGGTTCATAATGCCTTCACCGCGAGTGATTCGCATGAATTCACCTCGGAAGCCAATTAAACCACGCGCGGGGATGATAAATTCTAGCTGGGTGCGATTACTAGCGCCAACTAGCATATCCTGCATTTCACCTTTGCGTTGACCTAAGCGTTCAATGCAACCGCCTACTGCTTCTTCTGGAACGTCCAGCACCAGTAATTCGTAAGGTTCGCAGGGTTGTCCGTTAACTTCACGGTAAATTACTTGTGGTTGGGATACCTGAAATTCGTATCCTTCCCGACGCATATTTTCAATTAAAATGCCCAGGTGTAATTCACCACGACCGGAAACGAGGAATTTATCGGGGGAGTCGGTTTCTTCTACCCGTAGGGCGACGTTGGTTTCTAATTCACGGAATAAGCGATCGCGCACTTGTCGTGATGTTACCAGTTTGCCTTCTTGACCTGCAAATGGTGAGTCGTTCACAGAGAACGTCATTTGCAATGTCGGTTCATCTACTTTAATTAGTGGTAAAGCTTGAGGATTATCGGGATTAGTAATTGTTTCCCCAATATTGGCATCAGCAAAACCAGCAACGGCAATGATATTACCAGCAGAGGCTTCTGTTAAGTCGATGCGCTTTAATCCTTCAAAACCCATCAACTTAGTAATTTTGCCTTTGGCAATTTCGCCGTTTTCTTTAATCAAAGCAGCTTGCTGACCAACGTAGATTGTACCGTTATGGATTTTGCCAATAACAATCCGACCTACATATTCCGAATAGTCTAGGGTTGTGACTTGCAGTTGTAGCGGTTTAGTAGGATCGCCTACTGGGGGTGGAACATGGTGCAGAATTGCTTCAAATAAAGGCTTCATGTCTACGTTTTCGTCCTCTAAGCTGTCTTTGGCGTAGCCTGACATACCAGAAGCAAATAAGTAGGGGAACTCGCACTGATCATCATCAGCGCCTAGTTCTAAGAATAAATCCAATACTTTATCTATTGCGACGTAGGGATCTGCTTGTCCACGGTCAATTTTATTGACTACAACAATGGGGCGTAGTCCCTTTTCTAAGGCTTTTTTCAGTACAAACCGCGTTTGCGGCATGGGGCCTTCATTGGCATCTACAATCAGGATGCAGCCATCGACCATACCCAGTACCCGTTCAACTTCGCCACCGAAGTCAGCGTGTCCAGGGGTGTCAACAATATTAATGTGGGTGTCTTTGTATTGAACGGCGGTATTCTTAGAAAGGATGGTGATACCGCGTTCACGCTCAATATCGTTAGAGTCCATTACGCAATCCGGAACTTCTTCCCCTTCGCGGAAAATGCCGGATTGTTTGAGCAAGGCATCAACAAGTGTAGTTTTGCCGTGATCTACGTGAGCAATAATGGCAACGTTGCGAATGGGAAGCGTCATAAGGACTGGGTTCTGGAGAAAGAATTTTAGGTCGAGTGGTTGGCTAACAGAAGTTGTGACACGATGTTAGCTCTGTTTATATTCCTTAATATATTCTAACTTGCTTTCTAGCAGATTTTGTGAGAAAGATTACGGTAAAAAGAAATATTGATAGATCAAGTTGTTGTTGGGTTGCGCTGCGGTTAACCCAACCTACAATAAATTTTTTTGTGGGCTATTGTCTTTTTGGATGTATTTGTGGTAGGTTTATAAAATGGGAATAGTTGCGCCCATATATATACAGTTTTTGAAATAAGTTACAGGTCAATATATTAAGTAGGTTGCGTTGAGGTACGTAAGCGTAGCTTGCGCGTAGCGCATAACCCAACATTTCCATAAGTGTAAAAACATTATTCTTTCAAATACAGGACTTACGCAAGATTTAAATCTAGATCCCCCCTAGCCCCCCTTATTAAGGGGGGAATAATTCAAAGTCCCCCTTTTTAAGGGGGATTTAGGGGGATCTCTTACGATAAGTTTTATCGCATTTGTACTACAAACCTCTGAATAACTGAGGTATAGCTATGACTGTTAATACACTAATAAAATTAACCTTTGAGCAGTTTCTTGAACAACGCCCTGATGAGGGGATTTATGAATTGGTGAATGGGGAAATTGTCAAGGTGGAACCTACTAGAGCGCATAAGAATATAGCACGATATCTGGTGAGAAGCTTTGACAGAGAAATTGAGCGTTTAGGTTGGGATTATATTGTTGATAAAGATATTCTTATTAAAACTAGAACGTCTGAGGGTGAGGAACGAGGTAGAAACCCAGATGTAGGTGTGGTGAGTGCTTCTGTATGGAATAACAATGTATTAGCTTATGGGGCGTTGAGTGAGCCGATTCAATTAGCTGTGGAAGTGGTTTCAACTAATTGGGAAGATGACTATGTTGATAAGTTAGATGAGTATCAACGTTTGGGGATACCTGAATATTGGATTGTGGATTATTTGGCTATTGCTGCTAGAAGTTATTTAGGTAATCCGAAGGTTGCGACTATTTTTGTTTATCAATTAGTTGATAGAAAATATCAATTACAAAGGTTTACTGGTTCTGAGCGGATTATTTCTGCTACTTTTCCAGAATTAAATTTAACTGTTGAGCAGGTTTTTGTGGCTAGTCAGATGCAAAAATTTTAAGTTTTTATGATTTAGATAGGTATTTTGGGTTAAATGCTGCACAACCCAACCTAATATTGATAACTAAAAGTACGATCAGTCCTCAATGTTACCACTGCGATACACGGAACAACCAGTTTCTATATCCCATGCGCCACGAGTATTACCCGTGAGATTGCAGTTTTCTACCCTACCTGCACCATTTTCATACACCCAGACAGCTTCATAACCATTTCGATTAATTTGACAACGACGGATAATCGGGTTGCCTCCTTGCTTAATTGCTACTCCCGCTTTAACATTGGCGAAAATGTCACAATCTTCTACTGTCCCTTGTCCGTTTTCAGAGACAATGATGCCATTTTCCTTACCATCGTGAATTTGGCAACGACGGATAATTGGGTTTGCTCCTTCACGGATTGCTACTCCCACTTTAGCATTAGCGAAAATGTCACAATCTTCTACTGTCCCTTGTCCATTTTCAGAAAACAAAACGCCAGTAGACCCGTTATCGTGAATTTGGCAACGACGAATAATCGGGTTGCTTCCTTTCCTAATTCGTACTCCCGAATAAGTATTGGCGAAAATATCACAATCTTCTACTGTCCCTTGTCCGTTTTCATAGACCCAAACGCCATCTGCCTTGCCATCGTGAATTTGGCAACGGCGGATCAAGGGATTAGCAGTAGCTCCATGAATACCAATACAGGATAATGAATTTGAAGTAATATCACAATCCTCAAGCACCAATCTTCCTTGAGGGATATCTACGGCATAAAATTCATACCTAACTTCACGGCAACCACGTAAAGTTAAACCACGCACTACAGCATAATCAGTCCCCATAATAATGCAACTTGAATCCGTACTCTCAATTACAATATCTGCTACTAACCCATCACCAATAATTTCCAGTTGCTTGTCTATTATCAAACCTTCTTGATACAAACCTGAACGCACTAAAATACAACTATCCGGTTGAGCATTTTTAATTGCTTCCCCAATAGTAGTGTAGTAACCCTCACCTGTACTAGAAACAATGATAGTTTGCTTGACAACCATTCTATTTTCCCACTAATTCCTAATATTACGCGGACGCTGTTCTAATTTTTTGTGTAAAATTACAATAGCATCTTTTAAGAAAAATGCTATTAACCTACCAGTACAAAATTAAGCCGAATTCAGAGCAAGAAATAGTGATGATGCAGTGGTTAGAATTATTGCGCCGTCACTATAATTATGCTTTGGGGCAGCGTTTAGACTGGCTGAGTCGCACCCGATCCAGTATTGACAGATGCTCCTTAGTTTCAGAACCAATTGGAGAAATTCCTGACCAATTTCCTAATTATAATTTTCAGGCAGGAACAATCAAGCAAACTAAAGAATTATTCCCAGAATATAAAGATATATATCACGATGTTCAACAGCAGAATTTAAAGCGGTTAGACAGGAGTCCATGTTATTAAGGTGAATCCACATAACACATCACAGAATTGTTCTGGTTGTGGGGTAAAAGTTCCTAAAACTTTATCTGTTAGGACACATTATTGTCCAAAATGCAACTTGATTTTAGATCGTGATGAAAATGCTGCGGTCAATATCTTAAATAAAGCATTACAGGCGGTGGGTCACATCGTTTCTGCGGGTAGAGGCTTAGTTGATAAACAGCCTATGAAACCTGAAGCTTGGGGTTTTCAAGGAGTACAATTGTCCTTGTTTTAGTCCTGAGAAGCTCCCGTTACACTCGCAGCGTTAACGGGAGAGAACGTCACCCTTGAACCACAGTATCAACAGAAAGCGATTCCTTCGGAAAGCTTTGCTCACGCACCTTTTCATCTCCTACTTGATACCTCCACAAAATCAATGTTTGATTATCAGTTTCACCCACCGTTTTTGCTGCTATAATTAAATTATCTGCAAGCTTAACTAAATCTCCCTTATTCTCCGCAAAAATTGCTTCTATTTCTTTGTGTAAAAGACAGCCATTAATACCATCAGAACACAGCAGCAATAAATCACCCTCAGCTAAATCCAACTTATATAAAGGCGGATTTTGCGGTAAATGATAACAACCTAAATAAAACTCCAATTGGTTACGCCCTTCGTGATATCGCGCCATTTCTGGGGTAAGCATTCCCATCTGCATTAACACCGCAGCTACCGTATGATCTTCGGTTATTTTAGTTAGCTTGCCACTACTTGCCTGATAATGAAATAAAGGACTATCTCCCAAATTTCCAACAATCGCTTTATTTTGTAAAATTGCAGCTATAACAATAGTTGAACCAGCCTTACCCCATTTGTTAATTTCCACTATCCGGCGGACATGAGCATTGGCTTGTTCGATCGCATTCATTACAGCCTGGGATAATATTTTTGTATCAAGCTGATATCCAGCTTCCAAGCGATTAATTGATGGTTCAACTACTAACTCTTCAAATAAAGCCAGACTGAGCTTTTTAAGTCCTTCTCGACTCACTTGTTCTCCGTATGCCAGCCCACCCATCCCATCTGCGATCGCTAGTACTATAATAGGGTTTGGCGTTAGTCCAGAAATGATAGAAAATCTTTGAAAACTATCTTCGTTATTTTCCCTTTGGTTGATTTCGCTACGAACAATGTAATCAGGCTGCATTTGTTGGTTTAACCTAAAGCGTTAATATTAGGTTAGCTGTTATGTGCAATTTTAGTTAAAAGTTAATACTATGGAATCTATAAATGATAATCACGATCAAACAACCTGTTCAGTAGAAATCACACTCAAGGTTATTGGCGGAAGATGGAAAGTTTTGATTCTGCGTGAGTTATTTCATGGAGTTAAGCGTTTCAATCAACTGCATCGCTCTATCAATGGAGTTACTCAAAAAATGCTTACCCAGCAACTTAGAGAGATGGAGCAAGAAGGATTAATTCATCGAGAAGTTTACTTACAAGTTCCCCCAAAAGTAGAATATTCCCTCACACCATTAGGCGAAAGTTTGAAACCAATACTTGATTCAATGCACCAATGGGGGGCAAAATTTTTAAGTCAAAAAAACACAGACTCGGAAGTAGACGAGCCACCAATTGCTATGTAAGCATTTAGATAAATAGGTAAATATAATTGACTTAGGGATTACGCCGATATAAAAGGTTAACGATTCTTACTCATGCTGATAATGTAAGGCTTTTTCCCAATCACCAGTCACCAGTCCCAAAACCATTAAATTATTCTTAAAATGCGTAGTCCTGACTATTGGCGCGTGTAACGGTGCTTAACGCCAATGGGAAAATATTCTGCATCTCCCATTGATGCTAGTGATACTTGGGGCATTTGGTATTCTTTGGGAACATAATTAGCAAATTCGCTATTAAGCCGTAGCAGTTGAGAGAGAATAGAATTGGCAATTGCATCTTGTTTCTCCTCACTACCTTCTACATTTGGCGCTAACTCCACAACGACAGATAAAAACTTATTCTTGTCTGCATCTTCCTTAACTTGCATCACAAACTTACCAGTTACCCAATCTTTAATTTCTGGTTGTTCTAACCCCACAGTCACATTTTCTGGATAAATATTCGCCCCAAAGTAAGAAACCGTAAAGTTAGAACGTCCAAAAACGTAAACAAAAGGTAAGCGATGAATCCCTCTAACTTTTTCCTCAGTTGTGGGAGATGCAAAGGGAGATTCTTTTTGCAATTTTGCAATAGGATCAAAATCCCATTTTGCTAAAAACTCTAGCATTTCATCATAAGAAATTAACCCGCCTGTATCCGAAATGTGATAACGCACTAAAGGAATACCGTTATCTCCTGAAAATAACAGCGTATCCTCATAAGTTTCAAAAAAGCGGCTCAAAGGATCGTATTGTACTAAAGTAGGTAAGCGCGACTCGCCAAATAATTCCTTAGCTGCATCTGGATGATTAGCAAAAAAGCGACGAATGGAAATACTTAAAGGTGTTTCATTTCCTAATACACCTGCATCTGCTGTTCCATAAAGTGATGCAGAATCATAACAGGGATTATTTGAACTGACTCTTTCCCCAACTAAACTGCGCCATTCCTCGCTAAAAACTTCTCCTGCAAATACCATTTTGATCTGATACTGCTGCCATTCCACCCCACGCGCAATACCAGTATCAATTACATCTTTAATAAAAGGTGGATAACCTAGCAATACAACTTGCTCAAATTCAGAACCTAATTCTTGTACAACTTTAAATATCTCTTCTTTGTTATTTCCAGGAGTAACAACAGTAATAGGATATCCTTTACTAGCTAGGTAGCGACAGCAATTAGCTGTAAACATTCCACCAACCCAAGCCCTAAAGTAAAGCAAATTACAGCTAAAGTGCGACGAGTATCAGCAGAAAAGCTATCGTAAAATATTTGCTCAAAGCGTGTAACAATTTGTAACTCATCAGCAAAAAATCGCGGCCAAAAAGTCGGTTTACCTGTTGAACCAGAAGAAACTGCAATCATATCGCAAGTTTCTAACTGTCCATTACGGCATAAAGCGGCTAAAGAGTGACAGCGCAGGTAATTTTCTTTAGTAATTAAAGGTAATTTTTGGAAATCTGCATAAGTTTGGATTGATTCAGGATTGATGCCGTGTTCTTTGAGGAAACTTTGATAAGCTGGAACCGTATTCGCAACAGAGTGGAAATGTGCGATCGCATTGGCTTCTGGTAATATTTTCTCATGACTTGCCAAGCGTTGCTCAAACGGTGTATTAAGGAAATCTTGAAACGCCGTCAATGCCCGTTGAGGTTTTTCTTCCAGCATTATTAAGTCTCCAATTCATGTTATGCCGAAATGTTAAAACAAATTAAAAAATTTCAGTGGGTAATTATTTGTATAGTCTCGATCATATTCTTGGCGTTGCCAGCTTGTACTGTTTTTGGTCAAACTACCCAAACCACTACTAACCGTACTCAATTACTGTGGTACGGTCAATCTGCCTTCAAACTGACAACACCATCGGGTAAAGTATTACTCATTGATCCTTTTATTACTAATCCTGCCAACCCCAATGGCAAAGCAGATCTAGCAAAACTAAATAAAGTTGATTTAATTTTAGTCACTCATGGTCATGGCGATCATGTTGGCGACTCAGTAGAAATTGCTAAAAAAACCAACGCCAAGCTAGTTACTACCCTTGATTTAGGTCAGGCAATGGTAGCCTATAACGGTTATCCAAAAGAATTGGCAGGTTTTGATACTCAAGGAAACTTTGGTGGCGAATTAAGCTTGCTAAATAACGAAGTCAAAGTTGCCTTTATTCCCGCCGTACACAGTTCCACAGTCTCCACAGATGGAAGTCCCACTAACTATGCTGGTAACCCAGGGGGTTTTCTAATTAGCGTGAAAAATGGCCCCGTAATTTACCACACTGGCGACACTGACTTATTCTCAGATATGGCGCTTATCCCACACTTTCGCCGTGTAAACTTGATGCTTGCCTGCATAGGCGATAAATTTACAATGGGGCCAAAACGTGCAGCCGAAGCCGTAAAGTTAGTTAACCCTGCAATGGTTGTACCGATGCACTTTGGTACATATAACTTACCAGGTACACCCGCCGCTTTTGCCCAAGCATTAAAGCAACAAGGCGTTAAGAGTAAATACAAACTAATGAAAGTGGGTGAAACACTTAGTCTTTAATTAAGTAGCTGGGTAGAAATAAATTTAACATTGAGGCTGGTCATTGGTCGTTGGTCATTGGAAAGCTAGTTAGGTTTTTCCTTCACAAACATTACAGAACTTACGCAGTAGGCAGTTTCGCCATATCTAGTGGGTAGGGTGCGCTCTTCGTAGCGTAACGCACCCTACAGTACTTAGGCTTTGCGTAAGTCCTGATTACCTACCGATGAATACAATCTAAGTGCAAAAGGGGGTAAGATGCTCACTACCCTAATTCAGGAATTCGTTTAATCTAAACTGAAGTTAATAAGTTGATATAGTCGCTTGACTGTAAATGACGTTCCTTAATTGCACTGAAGGACATAAAAATCCTCCCGTTAACAAGTTTTGTCAAGAGTGCGGTCAGCCGCTCCCAATTCATGTAGGGAAGATAATCAATAATCGCTATCACATTGTCCGTTGTCTAGGGCAAGGTGGGTTTGGGCGTACCTATTTAGCGGAAGATATCACTCAAGGCAATCAAAATTGTGTTTTAAAAGAATTTGCACCGCAAGATCAACCTGGATCGCAGTTACAAAAAGCGCAAGAATTATTTGAGCGAGAAGGAAGTGTACTCTACAAGCTTCAACATCCTCAAATTCCCCGCTTGCGTGAGATGCTGCGATCTAATTTATCGGGGAAGGAATATTTGTTTTTAGTACAAGACTATGTAGAAGGTGGAACTTACTATCAGTTTCTAGAAACCCGTAAACGTCAAGGGAAAACTTTTAGTGAGGATGAAATCCGCGAACTGCTACTTCAAATATTGCCCGTTTTATCTTATATCCACTCACTGAATGTAATTCACCGCGATATTTCTCCTGATAATTTAATCAAGAGACAGACGGATGGACTACCTGTATTAATTGATTTTGGTGGAGTTAAGGTATTGCAAGCAACTGCCTTTGCTTGGTTAACTTCCCCAGGTATATTACCTACGCGGTTAGGTAAGACTGGATATGCGCCAGAAGAACAACTAAAACAGGGCAAAGTTGCTGCTAATAGTGATTTATATGCTTTGGCAGTTACAGCCTTGGTACTGCTGACAGGTAAGCAAGCTGATGAATTGTATGATACATATAACGCGGTTTGGCGTTGGGGACAAATTAATATTAGCCCGCAATTGCAAGCAATCTTAAAACAAATGCTGGCATATAAACCGAGCGATCGCCCTTCTTCTGCATCAGAAGTTATCCAAGCGCTATCTGCAACACCCACACCGCCACCTAACCCCAATATTTCTCGTATTCATACCGCTGTAGTTGCGCCTGGAAAACAACAAAAATCTCCCCCTCGATCGCAACTTCACAATATCGGTTCTCAAGTACTTGCTGCGGTTTTTAGAGTTCCTAGTTGGCTACCTCACTCAGCAAAAACATTTGCAGCTACCCTAGGCATAGGATTATTATTAGCAGGGGGTTTTAATTTAGTTAAATTCTTAACTGAGGGAAATCCATTAGCACCTTTGACAAAGCGATCGCCTAGTGTAAGCGATCGCGCACCTAAACTTCTAAGCCGTCGTCAAGCATTACAAATTCCAGAAGCTTTTTTTAATAATTTAATCAACGAACAATTTTATCAACAACACCCAGAATTAAACAGGCGTAATCTCACTTCCAAGCCAGAAGATGCCCAATTACGAGCAGAATGGCAAGCTATTGGTGACGATTTTCTTAATAAAATCCAACAAAGTAAACTAAGTAAAGATGCTCTGAAAAAACTAGGAAATTATAGCCAAAGAGATGCCGAGATTTGGCGACAGAAAGCTAGACAAGATGAGCTAGGTGACTATACACTTAACAAACTCAGAAAAGAAACTGACGCTAAGTTTTATCAATTATTTCCAGAAGAAGCACGTAATCCGAACAAATCAAAACTATTAGGTCAAATTTGGTATGCGATCGCCGCTGATAAAGTTAGTGAATTAGAAGCTAATAATTAACTTTTTATCCTAAAAGCATCAATTAAATTATTTACAATAGTAATCGCGGGTTGCTCGTAGGGGCGGGTTGACAGACAGCTTATACTCACAGCAATAATATTCATAAACCCGCCCAGACTTCAGACAATAATATTAATCAAAATCAATCTCAATACTAATTCCTTGATGGTCACTTACAGGCTTACCATTAGCATTATAAGCCTGCCATTTATCAACCTTACTTACTTTTGTCGCCCATCCTGCACTCAAGCAAATATGGTCGATATTATAACCAATTTCTTCAGATGCAGTTAAACATTTTAAATTACTACGCTCTAGAGCATTTTTTAACAATTCTCTTCCTTTTGCAGTTCCACATTGAAAAGGTTTACTCAAGCATTCATTAAAGTCACCCACCGCACAGATAGGTAAATTTGGGCTAAATTTATACCATTCTTCACTATGATCATTAATTGATTTATAATGGCGCTGCCAAACTTTCGCTTCTTTTTCTAAAACACCCTCATGCGCCCAAGGAATAATACTTCCATAAACCAGTAAACTACCTATTGGAGATGCAATTTCCACACAAACAGTAAGAGTAGGATCAAAAGTAGGCAAATGTTGCTTAATTGGATAGCGTGACCAAATTGTTACACAACTTTCTCCAGAAGTGTGATAATTATCTATAACTGTTGATGCTACACTACTATAAACATCCCCAGGATTAATGATGCTATTTGTTTCAGTAAGAACCCAAATATCAGCATTAATATCTTGAATCTTATTAATAATTACAGGATTGTTCAGCCAGCCCTTTATTCTAGGACGTTTAATATTCCAGGTAGCAATTCTTAAAGACTGAGACATCACATATTAGAATAATTGTTATCAATCAATTATTCTAATATGTGTGCATCGGTGTTTATCTGTATTCCATCTGTGGTTAATTAACCAAACTAAAGCTACAAGGTGGATTATATTAACTTCCAACCTGTAGCCGTTTGCCCTTGAATTCACGTAAAATTAACGTAGTTGCGATCGCAACAGCACTTCTACTTGTGTCATCAAAAATGACTTATCCATAGAAGTGCCAATTGAGATTTTTTGAGTGATTACTCATTAACCCTAATCTATAACCTACTTAATTAGAGTAGCGGTTATTCTGAGATCTTTATTTTCCAGCTTTTGTCCTTTAGTTACTTGCAATGGATTAGTCCAACCTACAGGAGAAATATCTACCACATTTACGCTGGTTGTCCATTTTTCTGGGCTAGTAGCAAAAACATAAATGGGTTTACCAATACCAGAATTGGGAACGTATAGAGTATATACACATCCAGTGGCAATATTACCTTGGGCTTTTACTGATTTCCCAATTTTTTGATAATTTGGTAAAGATATTCCTGGCTCTCCTTGAGGAGGAGAAGGAGGAAGCGCAACAGCTACGTAAACAGAAATGTCGCTACAAGCGAAGTTCGGTTGACCACCATTATTGCTACCGTTATTAGTGATTTTTCCACTAATAGAAGTTGTAATAAGTTGTAACTGTGGGCGATTAATTTCGATATTTCCTGGTCTAGGTCTAATATCTAAATTGGGTTTTAACTGTGCTACTGCTACTCCTGCGGTAGTGCTGAGGGAGGTTAAAATTGCTGCTGTTAGAGTATTTTGAATAAGTTTGGAGTTCATAATTTTACTTCTCGCTCTCACTTGCGTAAGTATTTGTGGGATTTATCCTGACACTAAATTAATAGATTGAAGTTTAGTGTTTTATGCACCCCAACTTACACAAATAATTAACCAAACTTTGACTAAGGCTACGAGGTGTATATATAGTACTAACTTCCAACCTGTAGCCGTTGGCGTTTTGCTTCATATAAAATTAACGCAGTTGCGATCGCCACATTCAAAGACTCCACCCCTCTACTGAGAGGTATTTGCACCTGCACATCAGCTAACGCCTCTAAACCTGGTGAAAGTCCAGCGCCTTCATTACCCAGCAAAATTAAACTAGGTTGTTGTAAATCTAATTCCCAGAAAGTCACCTGCGCCCGTGCTGTCGTTGCTACTATTTGTATCCCAGCATCCCGACATTCTTGCACCACCGTCTTTAAATCTTCACTAACAGTCATTGGTAGACGAAACCACTGTCCCGCCGATGCACGTAAAACCTTGGGATTATCCAAATCTACACTATTAGCACTCAACCACAAACCCTCAACACCTGCCGCCGCCGCAGTGCGAATGATTGTACCTAAATTACCAGGGTCTTGTAGAGTTTCCAAAGCCAGTCCCACACCCTTAAATGGGATCGCAAGTTGCTTATTAGTTCTAGATCGTCCAGTTGCAACAACACCATCAGGGTTTACAGTAGTTGCGATCGCCTTAATAACTTCAGCACTTACCACTTCTACACGCTGACAACGCTGACACGCCTCCTCCCAAAGTTTCCCGTTTGCTTCCTGCCATTGAAGGGTACAACAAAGCGTCACCAAAGGATAATTTACAGCACACGCTTCTTCCAGCAAGTGCGTTCCTTCTAGCAAAAATAACTGTTGCTCTTTTCGTTCCTTAGCAGACTGCAACTTACGGATTTGCTTTACCAAAGGATTTTGCAGACTGGTCAACATTTAGCTCTCAACCCTTAGCTTTTAGCTTAATTTGGCGACTAAACTAATTTAAAAATCTTATCGTTATATTACAGATACTTTATACTAATTACCTAAATTTTATTGATAGATTCCCCCTTTTAAGCTTTTTTAGGAAGGATTATTAGACATATCCACAAAAAGAATGTAGAGACACGAAGTTTCGCGTCTCTACATTGATCATGCGGAACCCGGGACTTGAACCCGGAAGTCCTTGCGAACACTAGAACCTGAATCTAGCGCGTCTGCCAATTCCGCCAGTTCCGCTTGTTATTGATTTGCTTTGCGATCTTCAAAGATAAGGTAATTTTAGAGATTTTGTCAACTATTTTTTTAGATAAATTATTCATCAGGAATTAGAAACTAAAAAAAAATTGAAATTTTTTCCAATAAATCTTATCTAAGATAGATAGACATCCACTTTGTTTACTGTAAAATCTAAACAAATTTTCTGTAAATAAAGTTATTGCATTTAGCCCGGAGGATAGACCCATCATCAGCCTAACAGAGACCCAATCCTTGTCTGAAACTGACAATTCAGTCTTACATATTTGGGGTAAAGCTTCCCTGAAAGGTCATGTAAACATCAGTGGTGCTAAAAACTCTGCCTTGACAATCATGGCAGGAGCATTGCTTTGTCCCGACGATTGCCGGATTCGTAATGTTCCTGCCCTGGTTGATGTACGGCGGATGGGTCAAATTATTGAGTCCTTGGGCGTTGAGGTTAATTACCAAGGTAATATTATTGACTTTAATGCCCGCCACATTGAGCAGTCAAAAGCACCTTACGAATTAGTTTCTCAACTGCGAGCCAGCTTCTTTATTATTGGTGCAGTACTAGCACGACTAGGATCAGCCCGTGTACCTTTACCAGGGGGTTGTGCAATTGGTGCTAGACCTGTGGAATTGCACGTTCGAGGTCTGCAAGCAATGGGCGCAGATGTACATATTGAGCATGGCATAGTTCACGCTCATGTACCTGGCGCGAGTTCTAGACTCAAGGGTGCCAAAATCTACCTAGATTACCCTAGTGTTGGTGCTACAGAAACCTTAATGATGGCAGCAACCTTAGCAGATGGTGAAACAACCCTAGAAAACGCTGCTCAAGAACCAGAAGTTGTTGATCTCGCAAACTTTTGTAACGCAATGGGAGCTAAAATTCATGGTGCTGGAACCAACACCATTACTATTTCTGGCGTTCCCAAGTTACATTCTGTAGACTACAGCATTATTCCCGACCGGATTGAGGCAGGAACATTCTTAGTAGCTGGGGCAATTACACACTCAGAAATCAGCCTTTCTCCCGTTATCCCAGATCATCTCATACCTGTAATTTCTAAGTTGCGAGATGTTGGGTCAAAGGTCATCCAAGACAGCCCTAACTCTGTGCGAATTGTTCCAGGCAACCGGATCATGGCAACGGATATTGAAACCTTGCCTTATCCAGGGTTTCCGACTGATATGCAAGCACAGTTTATGGCTTTACTGAGCTTGGCTGAAGGTGACTGTGTAATTACTGAAACAGTCTTTGAAAACCGTTTACGTCATGTAGCCGAGTTAAACCGTATGGGTGCAGACATTCGTGTTAAAGGCAATCATGCCATCATCCGAGGTGTACCACTGCTATCAGGTGCGCCTGTGTTGGCTACAGACTTAAGAGCTTCAGCAGCTTTAGTGCTTGCAGGACTAGCAGCCGATGGTAAAACCACTATCAAAGGATTACATCATTTAGATCGTGGTTACGACAATTTGGAGTTGAAGCTACGCCAATTGGGAGCTAACATCCAACGAGTTACCGATGATACTATCGAGCCTGATGAATCTGCGGCTGCAACTAAGCAGTTAAGTTCTCAAGAAGTACAAAGGGTGATTCCAAATTAGAATCATATACGCTTTTAATGTTTAGCCCGCGCAAGCGGGCTTTGTTTGTATAGTCTCTACATCAAATATTTGTAGCGCTCATTTTCCGAATTGGTATTAGCTCAAAATTTCCTCAATTGCTGGTTTGAGAGTCGGAAATTTATATTCAAAGCCAGAAGACAAAGTTTTTTTAGGTAAAACTTCTTGACCTTCCAAAACAACCTTAGCTGCTTCTCCTAACAACACTTCTATTGCAAAGCTAGGAACAGGTAACCACGACGGACGGTGTAAGACTTCCCCCAATGTTTGACAAAATTCGTTCATCCGTACAGGTTTGGGGGCAGTAGCATTCAAAATACCTTCTACTTGAGGTTGTTGGAGTGCAAGCATAATTAAGTTAACAACATCGTCTCGATGCACCCAAGACACCCACTGCTGTCCGCTACCAATAGTACCACCAGCAAATATTTGGAAGATGGGAAGCATTTTCCCTAACGCTCCCCCTTTGCCTAAAACAATCCCTAATCTGATAATTACCAGTCGAGTGCCAGTTTGTTTAACTTTTTCGGCTTCTGTTTCCCAAGTTTGACAAACTTCAGCCAAAAAATCATTACCCGCACTGCTGGTTTCTTCATAGGTAGCAGTTTCGCTAGTACCGTAGTATCCAATTGCTGAAGCATTGACTAATACAGCAGGTTTGGGGTTAGCTTGGGCGATCGCTTCGACAATCTTTTGAGTCCCCAATTGACGACTTTGAATAATCTTTTGTTTTTGTTCGGGTGTCCAACGTCCCTCAGCAATGGGTTCCCCTGCTAAATTTACTACTGCATCACAGCCAGAAATTGTCTGTTGCCAAGCGCCTGATTCAGTGGGGGTATAGGCAACTACTTCTAAATTAGGAAATGCTGAAGCTGGAAAAACTTTTTGTGCTTTGCTGGCACTACGGCTAAAAACTATTAGTTGATGTCCTTCACTCTGCAAACGCTCTACTAAACGAGTACCAACAAATCCGGTTGCTCCAGTAATAGCTATTTTCATTAAATCTCCTTTAGTTTGCCTTCTTATCCTTAAGATTAATAGCTTTCAAAAAATTTTACTTCCTCTGCCCCTTGTGCAAAGCAGGGGCAACCACAGGGGGATTGCCCCTACAGGAGGTGTTTATTTTCATAATTTGCGTAAGCGTTAATTTAGAACCGAACAATCAATATTGCTGCTAATTGGGTGATTCTGATGGGGATGGTTCAGGTGTGGGGGTGGTAGGTTCTGGTTCTGGATTTTTAACAGTAAGGTTGAGTTGATAATCAGTTGCTTTTGAACTGTTAGAAACTATTACTATCTCGTAGTAACCAGATTCAGGTAGGGTTCCAGACCAACTTTTTTCCCGTGAATCTGCAAGGATGGGCGTTTTCCCAGTTGGGCTATAAATTGATAATAAAGTTTTACCGCCGTCTTGCAGCTGCACTTCCATTAGTTGAGCTTGGGTTAGCTGGGCAATATAAGCTTTGCTTTGTCCTGGTTTTAGGCTGTTACTAAGAGTTTTGCTAGTAGTGCCTGGGTCAAAGATAATTCTTTCGAGGGTGGTTCCAGACTGTAAGGCTTTCACTTGATCAAACATGACTGCTTGCCAAATTTGACCTACGGGTTGATTGAGGAAATTATCAAAATTGAGTTTAAGTGTATTAGCAGAATATTCTGAAAAGATAGATAAATATTTAGCGTCAGTTAAATCATAGAGGGCGCGACTGCTGAGGCGTAATTGATTGACTGCAAGTTTCCAGCGATCGCGATCGCCACTACTATAATTACCCATACCCCCACGTGCTTCTGCACTCAAGTTCGCTTGTTCTAATTTATCGAGCAAGTCAGCAGCAATTTTATCCCAACGTTCCCGCCATTGTTCATCATCTGTACCGTTGCCTAAATTTCTACCTCGCTGGCTAGGATATTTGCTCCAAAATGCTTGATTAACTGCGCTGACATAAAAGTTACTATTAATACCTACTTGAGTACGGCGTTGCTGTAGTGCTTGCTTGCGCTGTCTTTCTTCCGGTGTAAACTGTGGCGATATTGGTTGTGGTTCATCCACAGTGGGAGAAGCACTGGGTGAAATAGTTGGATCAGGTGATGGGGTAATTTTTCCTTGATTTGAGTTGGAATTTATCCAAACGTTACCAGCTAACCAGCCAATTCCACCTGCAATAGCCAGAATAAAGCATACCAATACAATTTTTCCGAATATGTTTAAAAAATTACTACTTGGTTGTGATGTTGATGCTGGTATGACAACGGGGGAATTAGCTGGCTGGTGATAGTTTTGAGGCTGCGAATATTGTTGTCCTGCTGGGTTAGGGGAAACAGCCATTGTAGCTTCTGTTACTACTTGTGGCGCTGGTGCTGAGATTGGTAATTGAGTAGTAGGGTAGTTAAGAGGCAGTTGAGGAAAATTGAGGGCTTGTAGGACTTCTTGTGCAGATTGAAAGCGATCGCCTAAAATTGGCTGTAGCATTTTAGTCAGCACACTATTTAAAGTAGGGCTAAGGCTGACATCTTTTGACCAATCCCAAGTAGCTGTTTGCTGGTTAATTAATTGTTGAGGTTCTTTCCCTGTTAATAATACTAAAACTGTTACTGCCAAAGCATACAAATCACTGTGAGGAAATACTATTCCTCTTTGCATTTGCTCTGTTGGGGCATATCCTACTTTACCTAGTCGGGTAGGCATTAAAGTGGGTGCATTCGCGATCGCACCTTGATTATATTGAGATTCAATCGTTGCAGCAATTTGTTTAACTCCGCCAAAATCAATCAATACAGGTAGCCCATCTGAACTACGCAGCATCAAGTTATCTGGAGAAATATCACGGTGAATTACTCCCATAGAGTGGATGTAATCTAATACTGGGAGAATTTGTAGTAATAATTGGGTTGCTTCTGGTTCGGTAAATTTTAAACCTTGACGCTTACGTGCTTCTAACAGCGCCTTATAATTTTGCCCATCTACAAAATCTTGTACTAAAAATAAGTACCCAGTGCCATTAGTGTTATACCGAAACATCTCCCTAAAATGGGGAATCTGCGGATGTTGTAGCTTATACAGTACTCCCGCTTCCCGTTCAAATAATTCCTCCGCTTTTTGTAAAGCGTAGCTACCTTGCACTTGGGGGGCAAATTCTTTTAATACACAAAATTCATTAAAACGGTTACGGTCTTGCGCTAGATAGGTGCGTCCAAAGCCACCGTGTCCGAGTTCGCGTATAATCTGATAGCGATCGCCTAATACAGACCCAACTGCTAAACTGTTGGCACTGGGCAGAATCAACTGTTCGCCACACTGCTGACAAAAGCGGCTACCAGCAGAATTTTCGTGTCCTTTGCTGCAATATATGGGCTTCATTAAAGGCGGGCTTGTAAACACAGTTTTAGTTAAGGTATAACAAATTAAGTACTATTCAACAAACTCAATTACAACATTTTAATGTTGTAGCCATGCCTACAAATAGGCAAAATAAAATTTACTAGCTGATTCTTGCGAAAAACTACATCTAATTTTTTCAATTAGAAATGCTTTGGCAAAGTTTTTCTAAGATGTGAAATCAACAAACGTACTAAGTACATTTGTTGATGAATTTAACTACACTAACAAGTTGGTATTTTCCAGAAATTTCTAATTTGTATTGTCAGTTATTGCTAACTTGCATCCAAGCGTTCCGCAATCCAAAATTTAATCACAGCTTGACGATGTAGACCTAAACGTTGAGCTTCCCTGTCTAATGCCTCCACCATCCACTGAGGAAAATCAACATTAACCTGTTTAGTTTCTAACCCTGGGCGACGCAGTGTTGAAAAATCTAAATATTCCAAGACATCTTCCCCATCATCAAACTTCTGATCGAATTCTTCAGCTTTCATAAATTTCCTCCTCATTCTCCCGCGCTCTTCGTACTGAAATGATTCTTATGGCTTCGCCTCGATTGGTAATAATTGCTGACCAATGCTTATCTCCTATCTTACCAATCACTATTGAGCGAGGTTCTGTAGTTGAACGTGCTTGTATCTCTACTCGCAGAGGGTCATTCCAAAGCAGTTGTGCTTCTTCAAAATCAATTCCATGCTTGGACTTATTGTTCTGACTTTTTACGGAATCGTATTCAAACTGCACACTTTTACAGATTTTATGTTAATAAATATGCCATATAAAATATACCATATTTATACATTTATTTTTCATGGATTAATTAACTTATTGATTAGTCATAATATTAATTTTTTGAGAAATAAATGCTTAGAAAATCAATTTTGAGATTCGTAAAATCTAATCAATTAATCAGCGTAAAATCTCATTTTAATAACACAGCATCCATAAAATTACGGAATATCAAGCTTAAAACTCTTAATCAAATAGAAACTCACTGTTTATTTAGCGGCTACGGAATGTCAAAATAAGGAAGGCATGGCGTATCAGGAGTAGGAATGTGAGTCAGACATTTGACTACGATTTATTAATTATCGGCGCAGGTGTGGGCGGACATGGGGCTGCTCTTCATGCTGTCAACTGTGGGCTGAAAACCGCCATCGTCGAAGCAGCAGATATGGGTGGAACGTGCGTTAATCGTGGTTGCATTCCCTCAAAAGCTTTATTAGCAGCATCGGGGCGGGTACGGGAGTTGCGTAATGCTCATCACCTCAAAGCATTAGGCATTCAAGTGAGTGGTGTGGAGTTTGAGCGACAAGGAATTGCAGATCACGCTAATAACCTTGTGAGCAAAATTCGCGGGGATTTAACCAATAGCCTGAAAAGATTAGGGGTTGATATTATCCAAGGCAGAGGTAAGGTAGCTGGAACGCAAAAAGTTAGTGTTGTTACTAGCACAGGGGAGAAAACTTTCACTGCTAAGGATATTATTATTTCCTCTGGCTCGATTCCTTGGGTTCCGCCTGGGATTGAAGTTGATGGAAAAACTGTATTTACCAGTGATGATGCGATCAAACTAGAAACACTGCCTGAGTGGGTGGCTATTATTGGTAGTGGTTACATTGGTTTAGAATTTTCTGATGTTTACACTGCCTTGGGTTGTGAAGTCACAATGATTGAGGCTTTAGACCAATTAATGCCAGGGTTTGACCGAGATATTGCGAAGTTGGCAGAAAGAGTGTTAATTTCCCCTCGTGATATTGAAACTAAAGTTAGCACTTTAGCCAGTAAGGTAACGCCAGGTTCGCCAGTAGTAATTGAACTGAGTAATGCTAAAACTAAAGAAGTTATCGACGTGATTGAAGTCGATGCTTGTTTAGTGGCAACAGGTAGGATTCCTGATACTAAGGATTTGGGATTAGAAGCTGTTGGAGTAGAAACAGACAGACGCGGCTTTATTCCGGTAAACGACCAGATGGCAGTATTATCTGGTGGTGAGGTTGTACCGCATTTGTGGGCAATTGGGGATGCTACAGGCAAGATGATGTTAGCTCACGCGGCTTCTGCTCAAGGTGTTGTGGCAGTAGAAAATATGTGTGGGCGTGAACGTACTGTTGATTATCACAGCATTCCGGCAGCAGCTTTTACTCATCCAGAAATTAGCTTTGTGGGGATGACGGAAACAGCAGCTAAAGAGTTGGGTGCAGCCGAAGGTTTTGAAGTTGGGGCAGTGCGGAGTTACTTTAAGGGTAATTCTAAGGCGATCGCAGAAGGTGAATCTGATGGTATTGCCAAGGTAATATATCGCAAAGATACAGGTGTTGTGCTGGGCGCTCATATTATGGGATTGCACGCTTCAGATTTAATTCATGAAGCATCTCAGGCGATCGCGGGGCGGCAGTCTGTCAACAATTTAGCTTATGTGGTTCACGCTCACCCCACCTTATCCGAAGTTCTGGATGAAGCTTATAAACGGGCGTTAACTGTTTGAGATCGCATTCAGTTGTCAGCCGTCAGCTAAAACCAATGTAGAGACGTGAAATTTTGCGTCTCTACAAAGTGAAAAATCACTCCTGAGTCTATGCAAATCCGAAGAAAACATCCGAATCCGTCAGTTGCTATCAGTAGCTTGCGCTACGAAGTTAAAGTACCAGATGCTGAACCAAGACATATTTTAGAGAAAATTGTCTGGCAAAAAGAAACAGAAATTGATCAGATGCGGGAACGTCTTCCTCTGATCCAATTGCAGCAAAAAGTTAAAGCAGCACCACCTGTGCGTAATTTTAGAGAAGCATTACGACAGGGAAAGACTAAACCAGCTTTAATTGCGGAAGTGAAAAAAGCTTCTCCTAGTAAGGGAGTAATTCGGGAAGATTTTGATCCCGTAGCGATCGCACAAGCCTACCAGCAAGGAGGCGCAAGCTGTTTGTCAGTACTTACTGACAAAGTATTTTTTCAAGGCAGCTTTGAAAACTTGGCTCTAGTGCGTAAGAGCGTAGACTTACCATTGCTGTGTAAGGAATTTATCATTTATCCTTACCAAATATACTTAGCTCGCAGTTATGGGGCTGATGCTATCCTCTTAATTGCAGCTATTCTTAGCGATCAAGATTTGCAGTACTTTATCAAAATTGCTAAAACCTTGAGCATGACTGCATTAATTGAAGTACATACAGCAGAGGAGCTAGAGCGAGTATTAGCATTGGAAGATGTTAACCTGATTGGGATTAACAATCGCAACTTAGAAGATTTTTCAGTTGATTTGCAAACAACCTGTCAACTTTTGAGTAGCAATAGCAGCCAATTGCAGGAGCGGGATATCTTAGTTGTCAGTGAATCTGGATTACATACTCCAGATGACATCAAATTAGTGTCTGAAGCTGGTGTTAATGCTGTTCTCATCGGTGAATCATTAGTAAAACAACCCGATCCAGCAGCTAAAATCGCTAGTTTGTTTGCCCACACACAAGTGTAGTCAAAATTAGTTAGTAGGAAGGATGAGGGAAATGGGGAAACGGGGGAGAAAAAAATTCTTTCCTAGCTTTCCTATCCCAAGTAAGTACTTATGCTCACGCCCGCCTTTAGATTTGCTTAAGCGATAATGATTAAGGGTTGTGATCTACTAAACACTTATTTCCTTACTTAGAGACTACCCTGGAATCAGGGCGAGTCTAGTAAACATATTACCTAATTGGTTGCATCATGGCTTTTGGAAAAAGCCTCAACCCTATATCACTGCCTAATTAAATATTATCTAGTCCACAATTTTTATATCTGGTTTCATGGAGCCAATACCCCTGCCATCTTTGATTCACTATGAAGTGCTACTCCAGCTTTTAGAACGCCAAACTTCATTTGCGGCTAGTAATCAGCCTGCGATTAAAGAGCAAGTACAACAGCTAATCATCACACTGCGTAAAGCTTTGGCTCAACAAAAACGACTTGAACAAAGCTGCGATCGCGCTAATGTCCCGATTGAGTATCACTGGTCACTTAATACTATCAACAACATCAAAACTAACCCTTAAACAGGCAATGGGAGGTATTAAGTGCCTGAAAATGAATCAGAGGATAATTGGCAGCAACCCCAGGAAGCGGCGACAGAGGGCAGTATACCCGCAGTTGAGGCTGGTGATGCCCTAGGGGTAAATTTAGCTGCTCAAGAAGTAACTTCGCTTGTCCGAGAGCATAAACATGATGATCTCGCGAAGTTTCAGCAAAAGTTTTCCCATGCACACCAAAGTTTAGAGCGTTTGCAGAAATTAGGAGAAGCTTTAGAACATTCTCAGATCTCAATTACTGAGTTAAGCAACCAACTAAGCAAACCACAAAGCTTTGAAATTCAACTTGCTAAGACTGAGGAGGTTACTAGCCTTCAACAACAGGCTATTGCTCAACTCAAAGAACAGCTTTTTGGTGAGCAACAGGCGGGAGTAGCGCAAGGAATTGAGACTCACGAAAAAGACGAAGCGTTGCGAGCATTATTGACTACTATCGAAAATTTTATGCGATCGCAACAGCTTGAGCTAGGGCATCTCAAAACTGAGTTAATCCTAGAACGCGCTAAAACTAAAACTGAGAAGCAGCAACTCCAAAGAGAGCTTAATCAAGCACATACAGACCTCGAATCCGAGCAACAACGAGTGCGATCGCTCGAAGCACAAATTTTTTCTGCTCGCAGTTTGGCTGGGAGTTTAGAAATGCAGTTGTTGGCGGCGCAACGGGAAATTGAAGCACTGCAAGAGCAATTAAGCGATCGCATTTTTCTCTTACAAAATCAGGAATATCAAGCAGAGTTACAGCACTGGCAACAGCAGTGCGAAGAAAGCCAACTCCAAGTTCAACATTTACAAGAAACTTTAAAAAAATTATTACCAGATGCCAGTGAAAACCTCTTAGAATTGCTAACTAATCCTCAACATCAAACTGAAATTGAGACAATATCCCCAGTAATTTCAGAAAAAGAGGCATCAACAGGATCTCACAAATCTTTGCAAGTAGATTTACCTGGTTTTTTAAAGAAGACATCGACGGTACAGCCGCCCCCCGAACAAACACACTAACGTCAGCAATTTTGGGAAATATCCAATGGCAGATTTGAGTGGTACTTGGCTTGGAACTTACTGGCAAATGGGATTTCCTACGCGCTTTGAGGCTACACTGATTCAAAGCGGTAACTCTCTAAGTGGCAGTATTCTTGATGATGGAGGTTTGGGAGAAGCTCAGGCGAGTGGCGAGGTAATTGGACGTAATGTTCAGTTTACGAAACACTATCTTAATCACCCACAGTACACTATTAGCTATACGGGAACGTTATCTGAGAACGAAGACTTCATGCAAGGACAGTGGCATATTGGTTGGCTTGAGTCAGGTCGTTGGGAAGCTCGACGCAGTGGCGAAAATTTACTCATAGAGTTGCAAACTCGTCAAGAGCAGTTAGTTTCTATTGGAGTTAGTTAAGACAAAACTTAAGCAAAACATCACGAACAATTAATAATTAACAATGACCAATGACCGATGATTAAAAAACAACATTTTTCAGCACTAAGAGCCTATCCGAAAAGTCCTTTTAAAAAATTTTAATCTCAGATAAATGCAGATAAATGCAGATATTTTCTATTTTTCGGATAGGGTCTAAGACCAGAGATATAAAAAGAAATGCAGAAATTAGCAATTTTCAATGCTAACTTTTGCTAAAATTTGAAGCCTTCAGATTAAAGGAAATGGTAATGGACAATAAGTTGATGTTGATGATTCCTGGCCCAACTCCAGTACCGGAACAGGTATTGCTGGCGATGGCTAAACACCCTATCGGTCATCGAAGCGGTGAATTTAGCAAGATTATGGCAGAGGTGACGGAAAACCTCAAGTGGCTGCATCAAACTCAAAATGATGTTTTGATGTTGACTGTTTCTGGGACTGGGGCGATGGAAGCTGGAATTATTAACTTCCTCAGTCCAGGCGATCGCGTTTTAGTAGGATCTAATGGTAAGTTTGGCGAACGTTGGGTCGAAGTTTGCGGCGCTTATAGTCTTAATGTAGATCCAGTCACGACAGAATGGGGTAAACCCCTCGATCCTGAGCAATTCCGTGAAAAGTTAGAAGCTGATACCGAAAAGCAAATTAAAGCTGTAATTATTACCCATAGTGAAACATCTACTGGGGTAATTAATGATCTTGAAACGATTAACCGTCATGTGAAAGCTCACGGTGAAGCTTTAATTATTGTTGACGCGGTTACTAGCTTGGGTGCGGCTAATGTACCTATTGATGCTTGGGGTCTAGATGTAGTTGGATCTGGCTCTCAAAAAGGCTATATGATTCCCCCAGGATTAGGTTTTGTCAGCGTTAGTCCTAAAGCTTGGGAAGCTTACGAAAAAGCGAAACTTCCAAAGTATTATTTAGATTTGAAGCCTTATCGCAAGAATGCTGCTAAAAATACTACTCCCTTTACTCCACCAGTTAATTTAATCATTGGGTTGCAAGCGGCGTTGCAAATGATGAAAGCTGAAGGTTTAGAATCTATCTTCGCTCGTCATCAACGTCAGATGAATGCTACCCGTGAAGCGATGAAAGCTTTGGGTTTACCTTTGTTTGCGCCAGATGGTGCTGGTAGTCCTGCTATTACTGCGGTAGCACCTACTATTGTGGATGCTGAACAAGTGCGTTCTGTAATGAAGAAACGCTTTGATATTGTTTTAGCTGGTGGACAAGACCACCTCAAAGGTAAAATTTTCCGTATCGGTCACTTAGGGTTTGTGAGCGATCGCGATATTCTTACTGCTGTTGGTTCTCTGGAAGCTACTTTAATCGAGTTAGGACATGAAGGCTTTACTTCCGGTGCTGGTGTTGCTGCTGCGGCTAAGGTAATTGCTAAATCTTAACTAAGACTTACGCAAAACAGGACGCGGGCAAGATGCCCGCACTACATTTGTAGACAGACGCGAAATTTCGCGTCTCTACATCCCCATGTATCTTGAAATTAAAAAGCTAATTGCTAAAAGCTAACAGCTATCTATAACTAATTTATTTATTATACTATTCTTTATAGTCTCAACTCTATTAAAAATTAATTAAATCTCTATTAATAAAAATTAATTTTTCTATAATTAAGTTATTATTTACTTTTAGTAATTTTATTACTTTGATATATAAACTAATAAATACATTTTTTATTAGCATAAAAAAAAACTATCGTCCATAGCTTAAGTGACACTTTGATGAACTGGCTACTTTTAACCCCAAGTTTTACTTAAATTAGATAAGACTAAAAGGCATCGAGTTGTATACATACGGTGCTTATGCTAAATTTAAGTGCTTCTACCAACAAATTTTCAGATATTACCTATATTTTTCAATCAATTTCTATCCGTGCATCTGTAATTACAGCTATACTGCTGATATTTAGTAGCATTGAGATGTGTGCGATCGCACAAACAACACTTCCACCATTTTTAGTAGCAGAAGCCCCCGATAGTGGAAACAATCACAACCATGAGAAGGTAGACGATCAAATCTATCTTCAACCACTACCCAGCCTTCCCTCTACTCTTCAAACACCTCCAGTTAAAACTGCAAACAATAACGAACTTAATCGCTTGTTATCTACAGGGGAATGTGAAGGGTGTAATTTAGTAGGAGTCGATTTAACCGGAGCGCACTTAGTAGGTGTTGATTTGAGGAATGCTAATTTGCAGGGAGCTATTTTAGTAAATGCGAATTTAGAAGGTGCTGATTTAGCGGGTGCAAATTTACAAGGCGCTAATTTTACAGCCGCTTTTGTTAGTGGGACTAACTTTAGCAATGCCAATTTAACACAAGTTAATTTTAGTCAAGCTAAATTAATTGATTCTGAAGTTGCTGGTGCGGTTTTACAAGATATAAATTTAACTGATGCTCAAGTGTTTAATACAGCTATCAGCATTGGTGGAGAAGATTCGGAGTAAGCAAACAACTGTGTACAGAAATAACTATACCATTACGCTCTTAATCCTCATTTTCTAGAATTAAGAGCGTTTTTATATTTTTGTCAATATAAATTATCTTTCAGAACTTACGCAAGTCTAAAACCTAGATTTCCCCTAGCCCCCAAAAGAAAGGAACATTCAAAGTCCCCCTTGTTAAGGGAGATTTAGGCGGATCTTTATTGAGATTGGCATATTGATGTCAAAATTAAATTATCACTATAAAAATTAGTTCAATATGCAAATTAAAGAGTATCTCCATACAGCTATTCTTGTTTCTAACTTAGAACGTGCCGAGCATTTTTACGGTAATATCTTAGGATTATCCCAGGTAGATCGCTCTTTAAACTTTCCTGGTACTTGGTATCAAGTTGGAGATTTTCAAATTCATTTGATTGTAGATACAAATATTAAGCCACAGCTACATAACTTTGAAAAGTTAGGACGCAACCGCCATATTGCTTTCTCAGTTAGTAATTTAGATGAAGCAAAATCACAGTTACTTACTCATAGTTGCGAAGTTCAAATGAGTGCATCTGGTCGTGCTGCTTTATTTACAATTGATCCAGATGGTAATGTCATTGAGTTAAATTTGGGATAAATGGTACAAACAATTCCAGCTAGGAACCTGACGCTAGGAGATTTAATAGATAAGTTTAATCTCCAACGTGCTACTGATGAGCAATTCTTTACAGAATGGTTGACTGATTTACCTGAATTGAGTGAGGTAGAAAAGCAAAGTTTAGATAGAGTTAAAAATAACTATCTTTATTTAATTGAACGCTATTCGATGAGCGAAAGCATTGTCAAAATGGTAGTGCTATCGCCGTTACTAGACTTAGCAGGTTTTTATCAACCGCCCTATCGCGTTGAGGGAGAACCCTCGGTAGAAATATTTGTTGAGGATGAAGGCGAAATTGTTAGGGGACAGATTGATGTTTTAGTTTTGCACCACCAATTGTGGATACTGGTAGTTGAGTCTAAGCGCAATACTGCGTCGATAGAAGTTGGAATACCCCAAGCTTTAGCTTATATGCTAGGTAATCCTAATCATGAAAAACCTACTTTTGGTTTAGTTACTAATGGTAGTTACTTTAGATTTTTGAAGCTAACTAAACAAGGTGTACCACAATACGCTAGATCTGATGATTTTTCCCTTTTTCGGCGGGATAATGAATTGTATAGTGTTGTGAGTATTCTCAAGCGTTTGGGTAATTTAGTACTGCAATGAGAATCATTGCATATATTTACAGTGATCCTTTATTAGAATCTGCCCCCGATTCTAATATTTGGGGGTGGGAAATTGATCGAGTTTATCAAGATTTAGGAGGTCGTCAACAATTAAAGCAGTTATTTAAAGATTGTATTGCAGAACCAGCAGATTATTTATTGATTAGGCGACTAGAAGAGTTGGGTGATTCGGTAGCGGAAGTATGCGATCGCATTTCTGAGATAGAATCTCTGAAGATTCAGCTTGTGGCGACGGAATGTGAAATTCCTCAACAACTGCAATTATTACAACTGTTACAACAAATTCAGTATAACCAACGGCGCGATCGCATTCGCCAAGGACACGCCCGCAACCGCCTTAAAGCTGCACCACCCCCAGGAAAAGTACCTTACGGTTATAAACGAGGTAAAGAGCGCTACATATTAGATCGTAGTGCAGCACCTGTAGTTAAAGATTTTTTTGAACAATTTTTACTTTATGGTTCTTTACGTGGCGCAGTGCGCTATTTAGAAAAGAAATATGGTAAGAAAATTTCTGTTTCTACTGGACAACGTTGGCTAACTAATCCAGTTTATCGGGGTGATACCGCATATCAAAATGGGGATGTCATCTCTGATACTCATGTAAGCATTATTTCTAGGGAAGAGGCGGCACAAATAGATCGACTGCTACGCCGTAACCGCAGTTTACCACCTCGTACTGCCAGCGCAACTCGTTCACTTGCAGGTTTAGTTGTCTGTGGTGATTGTAATTCGCCTACAATTGTTACTCGCGTGACGATGGCGCGAAAAAAACAGGAATATCTCTACTTACGTCCCCACAAGTGTCCACTTACACCTAAATGTCGTGCAATTCCATATCAAGAAGTATTACAGCAAACTATTGAAAAAATCTGCGAAGACTTACCTAAAGCTGTAGCGTCGATCAATTCGCCTAATATAGATGGAATTAAGCAAAAATTTAATCAAGAAATTGCTAATAAACAAGGTATTCTAGATCAGCTACTACAATTAATTGCTAATGGCATTCTGGACGTAGAGACAGCAGATTTACGTGCTTATAAGCTGCGGACAGAAATTGCTGAAATTAAAGATAAGTTAGCGCAACTTCCCCCTGTGAATTTGCCAATGGTAGCGCAAGCAGTTTCTATTCAGCAATTCTGGCTTGATTTATCTGAAACTGAACGTAGATTTTATTTTAGAGAATTTCTACGCCAAGTTAAGGTAAGGCGTGTAGATGGACAGTTGCAAACTCAGTTAATTTTTATTTTTGATTGCTAATTTTAATTTTATACTAATTAAATATTATTTTAAACTTATACACAACAAATAGAATAGAAAGCTGACGGCTGATAGCTGAGTGTTATCAATTAGGATTCCGACTAATCACAACAGGAGAAAATTAGGTTGTCTAATACACTGATCCAAGCTCAACCACCATTAGAATTTATCCCACCTGCGCTCAATCCTCTAGTAGTGCAAGGTGTGAAAATGTTGTTACCTATATGGTTGCGATCGCGCACATCCATTACTGAAATTAAAGCAGATAATGTCGAAACATTAGCTGATTTATATCAACAGTTTCAATCAGGAAAAACGCGCTTTTTAATGGCATTTCGCCATCCTAGCACTGATGACCCTTTTTCTATGCTCTACTTGGTTTCTTATATATTACCAAAAGTAGCAAAACAAAAAGGAATATCCCTCAAAAAACCGATCCATGCTTATTTTATGTATGATCGTGGTATTCCCATCTGGGCTGGATCAATAGTTACTTGGCTTTATCCACGTTTAGGTGGAACACCTATTCATCGTGGCAAATTAGATCGAGTTGGTTTACGCTCTGCTCGTAACTTATTAGTTAATGGTAATCTGCCATTGGCAGCAGCGCCAGAAGGTGCAACAAATGGTCATAATGAACTTATTAGTCCTCTAGAACCTGGTATTGCTCAATTAGGGTTTTGGTGCGCTGAAGATTTGCTTAAAGCTGAACGTTCTGAGCAAGTTTTTATTGTTCCAATTGGGATTAAATATAGTTATGTCCAGGCTCCTTGGAAACAAATAGAACAGCTTTTAACTACATTGGAAGCAGATAGTGGTTTGTCTGCAAGTAGTGAAAATTCCCAATTTAAAAACCAACAATTAGTACCAGGTGTTGAACCTTCAGATGAAGTCAAGAAATGGCTTTACAGGAGAGTTTATAAATTAGGTGAGCATCTATTATCTTTAATGGAGGACTTTTATACTAAGTTTTATCATCAAAAACTACCAACAGCACCAAAAAAAGAGTCTAATAACGTTACCTCAACAGAAGAATTAGAATCGCAATCATTGAGTTACAAGGAATTTAGTACTAGACTTCATGCGCTTTTAGATGTTGCTTTGCAAGTAGCAGAACAATATTTTAATGTGTTACCTAAAGGGAGTTTAATTGATCGTTGTCGTCGTTTAGAGCAAGCAGGATGGGATTATATTTATCGTGAAGATATTAAAAACCCCGAAGCACTTTCAGCCTTAGAGAAAGGACTTGCTGATCGCATTGCTGCTGAGGCAAGCTTAAGAATGTGGCACATGAGGTTAGTTGAAAGTTTTGTATCAGTTACAGGTAAGTATATTTTAGAAAAACCCACAGCCGACAGGTTTGCAGAAACCACCTTATTAATGTGGGATATGATGACCAGAATTAAAGGCGGAAACCCATTTATGCGCCCAAGCTTAGGTAAACAACGTGTACAAATGACTATAGGTGAACCTATATCAGTTTCAGAACGTTGGGATACTTATTCTAGTAGTCGTCGCAGTGCTAAACAATCTGTTGAAAATCTGACTCAAGACATACAAACTGCTTTTGAAAGTATGATTTAGCTTTGACAATAGACATCTCCTATTAAAGAATGTAGAGATATTGTCTACAATGTCTCTACATCAAATATTGCGAATGATTATTTTAATGATTAATATAAATAATTTATGTCTTACTAAAATTTAGCTTAATACAGTAGTATGTACAATACCAGCTTTGTTTGGGGTCGTTTTAAAAAATGGATGCGTTGGTCTGATATCAGAATAGATCAATTATTAGTATTAGGATTATTATTGGCAGCGTTGCTATTATTTACTATTAATCTTGGCATACCACTAAGAGATTGGGATGAAGGTACTGTAGCCCAAGTTGCGCGGGAAATAGCCTTAGCACCAGCACATTCTTTGAAGTGGCTTTATCCCACACTTGCAGGTGAACCTTATTTAAATAAACCACCATTAATTCACATATTAATTGCTGCTAGTTATAAAGTTTTTGGAATAAGTGAGTGGAGTACGCGCTTATTACCAGCGTTACTGACTGCTATTTCTGTACCGTTGCTGTATGGGGTGGGAAGAGAAATTTTTAAAAGTCGTACTCCAGCAATTTTTTCAGCGTTAATTTACTTAACGTTGTTACCAGTAGTAAGACACGGACGTTTAGCAATGCTAGATGGTTCAGTGTTGTGCTTTTTATTATTAATGATTTTGTGCGTGTTGCGATCGCGCCGTGACTTGCGTTGGTGTTTAGGTACAGGAATCGCCTTCGGGTTGATTTGTCTCACTAAAGGGATAATGGGAGTACTATTAGGTGCGATCGCGGTTTTATTCCTACTTTGGGATACACCCAGACTTTTAACATCTTGGTTTTTTTGGTTAGGAATTATCCTTGGCAGTATCCCAGTAGTCGGTTGGTATACTGCCCAATGGTTACATTACGGGCAACTATTTATTGGTACTGGTATTTTAGGTCAATCTTTATCGCGTATTTGGCATCCTGTAGAAAATCACAGTGGGGAACCTTGGTATTACCTGCTAGAAATATTGAAATATACAGTGCCTTGGTTACTTTTTTTTCCTTTAGGATGGCGACTAGCTTGGCAAAATCGTAACTACAGTTGGGGAAAGTTAATCTTAGTTTGGAGTATCGGTTATTTAGTTGTTATTTCAGTGATGGCAACTAAGCTACCTTGGTATATCTTGCCGATTTACCCTGCGATCGCATTAGCTGGAGGTGTTAAGCTAACTGAAACCTGGCATGATTGGGATAGTTTGCAACCTTCCCGAACTTGGATTATTAGTTTAGCTTTACTTGGTTTAGTGGCATTTGCTGGTAGCCTTTACTTTACATTACTAGCAAATCCCCTCAACTTATATTTACAGCTTGTGCTACTATCTGCGGCGCTGACATTTTTAATATCCGCAGTACTGTTAGCGCAAAAAGACTTACAGTTTATCTTCGTGCTATTTTGGGGTACTTATGTCACCCTACTATTATTTATTACTTCACCCCACTGGGTTTGGGAACTAGGCGAAGCATATCCAGTTAAACCTGTTGCTGCAATGATTCAACAGCACACACAAAAGAGTCAATTAGTTTACACCTCTTTTGATTATGCACGTCCTTCGTTGAATTTTTATAGCGATCGTCAAATTATCCCCGCCAGCAATACTGAATTAGAACAACATTGGCAGCAAGACAAACAACCTTATTTATTAGTTGACAAAAATACACTCGTAGAGTTGAAGTTAAAGCAAGTAAAACAGCTTGGTAGTGCTAATGATTGGCTACTAATAACAATTAACAATTATCAATTAACAAATTTCCCCTCCTCCCTTCTAAAATGACCAATGACCCCTGACTTTTAGTTGTCGTAGCTATTACTGATATATGACAATAAGAATCAAGTAACAAAAATTAAAATTTTTATTATTTTTCCTTCTGCTGCCCCTCAATGACCGCAACTCCTCATTCTGAGGTGCTGCTGCCGCCATCTTCCGCCTCGGCATCACCTGCATCGCGTATTACTAGCACTCTCAATCAAATACAACCTTCCCCTGAAACAGTCGTCCTGCTACTAGCCATTTTAATTGGTGGCTTTACTGGTATGGGCGTTGTTACTTTTCACTACTTAATTAAGCTAATTCACAGCTTAATGCTAGAGGAACTGATGGGTGTCCTCTTCCATTGGGGTGCTTGGACATTAGCATTAGTACCCATAATTGGAGGAATTATCGTTGGGTTAATGCGTCTGGCTGCCCCTGATTTTGGCCCCAGTATGTCTACCCTTATTGCTGCCTTTCAAGGTATTCAAGAAATGTCGCCTCTGCGACCAGTCACCAAAATGGTCGCTGCTTCTGTTTCCCTGGGAACTGGTGCATCTTTGGGGCCAGAAGGCCCCAGCGTAGAAATTGGCGCAAGTTTTGGCGTACTACTTGGTCAAGTATTACAAGTTTCTCGTGAACGCCAAAGGTTACTTTTAGGTGCTGGCGCTGCTGCTGGTTTAGCTGCTGGATTTAATGCGCCTATTGCTGGAGTGTTCTTTGCCTTGGAAGTAGTACTAGGAACCAGCTTTGCTACTTCAGCAGTTAGCGTTGTACTGCTATCTGCCGTCGTCGCATCTTTAATTGCTCAAATTGGTTTAGGTACACAACCAGCTTTTACCCTACCAGTCTATGAAGTACGCAGCCCCCTAGAATTACCCCTCTACTTAGGATTAGGTGTATTAGCCAGCGTCGTATCAGTAGCCTACACTCAATCAATTAAGTTCTCTCAACGCTGTTTTCGGGGAGAAGTACCTAGCTTTAAATGGTTGACTTTGATTCCTAGCGCGGCTCATCCTGTAATCGGTGGCGCGTGTGTAGGAATCGCCGCTTTATATGTTCCTCAAATTCTGGGTATCGGCTATGAAACTATTGAAGCTATGCTTCAAGATGTTGATTTTTCCTTGGGGTTATTGCTGACTCTGCTGGTAATCAAGTTAATCATGACTGCAATTAGTCTTGGCAGTGGCTTAGTTGGCGGGGTATTTGCACCAGCAATGTTTTTGGGTTCCTCACTAGGTGCGGCTTATGGCAAAGTTTTAGCAGCCTTAATACCAGTAGGCATGATTAATATTGCTGCACCGCCAGCTTATGCAATGGTAGGAATGGCAGCCGTGCTTGCGGGTAGTGCCAAAGCACCCTTGACAGCAATTTTATTAATGTTTGAACTAACTAGAGACTATCGAATTGTTTTACCATTAATGGCGGCAGTCGGTTTAAGTATTTGGTTGGTAGAGCGACTTAAGCCAGCACAAAGTCAGGGGAAAAATCTTCAGCAGATTGGGATTAATGTCGAAAAAGACCAAAATAAGGAGATTTTAAAGCAAATTCCTGTAGGAGATGCGATGCACCTCCCCGCTATCATGCTAGATAGTCAAATGCCTGTATTGGAAGCAGGTGTAGCTTTAACAAACAGCCGCAGTCGTAGTGCTTTAGTGATTAATGATACTGAGCAGCTAATTGGCATTGTCACCTTACAAGATATTAATCGCGCAATTGCTCTTTCGGAACGGGCATCACGCTCTGAATTAGATTCACCAAAAGATGATTTAATCTATCAGCTAATTGCTGATATTTGCACAACTAACTTACTATATGCCTACTATGATGAGCCGATAGCTGACGCTTTAGACCGGATGGCTGCTAGAGGACTTCATCAACTACCAGTTGTTGATAGAGACAACCCGCAGGAAGTTTTAGGTGTCTTAGAACAGGAAGGAATTGATTTAGCTTATAGTGTTGCTGTCACGCGCAAGGCTTTGCGTAGTTATATATCAACTACAACAGTAACAAAAGTAAATTTACCGACTCTCAAGCAAACTGCTTAAAGCTTGAGAATCGGTTTTAATTCATAGAAAATTAGCATTGCCTATATAGGCAATGGCATTTTTCTGTTGATTTTTAACTAGAATTCTTGAAGACCGTGCAAAAAATTTAACTCTGAGCGAATCAGAATTATTCTTCTATAGCTTCGCCTTCGCCGTCTAATTGTTTGAGATGAATGTGCTTTCTACCTAAAGTGATTTCAAACTCATCACCTGGTTGTAAGCCCATTTGTTTGGTGTAAGCAGAACCAATCAATAGGTTGCCATTAGATTGCACACTAATCCGGTAGCTGGCACTACGACCACCACGCCCTTGCCCATTTTGTTTACTGTCTAACTGAATCCCCTCGGCATCAATTAGCGCGTTCAAGAATTTCATCATGTTGACGCGCTCTACACCGTTTTTAGTCACGGTATAGTAGCCACAGGCTCTTGCTTTTTCTTCTTTACTGAGGTTGCCCAGTTCTTTGACTTTTTTGGTCAGTTCTTCACCCGCAAGCGGGTCAATTTTTTTCTTTTTAGTCATCAACTTGAATGTAAAACTAATCAGTCAAGTGGTATTTGTGCATTTTTATTGGGATGACAGTCAAGCTTTGAACAGCTTAGGTCAACTTGTTAGTGGCACATAAACTATATTACACGTATCTACTAAATTTTGTTGACTATTTTTGTTAAAAATAGCATCTTTATTTAAATAGTTAGTAATTTGTGATTGCCTAGAGGTTGTAAATAACTGATGTCAGAAGGACAACTTAAGTTAATCACACTATCAAGTCATAAAAGTGAAAAATATTTACTACGTAAGAGAGGCTTATCTATATTGAATGAAACTTACAACCCGTGGACACTATAGTGTTAAGGCACTTTTAGATCTAAGTCTCCAACCTGGTTATGGGCCAACTTCAGTCAAAGCGATCGCATCTCGTCAAGATTTACCAGCACCTTATTTAGAAAAGCTGCTGATAGAAATGCGCCGTGCTGGTTTAGTACAATCAATTCGAGGTTCCCAAGGTGGATATCAACTCGCTCGTGAACCTATAAACATTTCTCTAGGACAAATTTTAGAAGCAGTAGGCGAAACAATTGAACCACTTAAGAGCCAAACACCAGATGCTAATCAAGCAGGAGACTGGGTAACATTTACTTTATGGCGGCGTTTGCATCAGAAACTTAAAGAAGCTTTGTACAGTATCACTCTGGCAGACCTTTACTATGATGCTCGCAGTTGGCAAGCCTCTCAAGGTGAGACAACAAGTTTTGTTGTATAGCACTTAGCTATCAGCTATCAGCTATCAGCTTTTTTCATGGGCTAATGCTTCACACCTGATTTCAGAATAGAAAATGTCCTAACCTATCTGGCTATAACTCTAGAAATACTTTTTGAAATAAACCATGACACAAGTAAACGAACCTGTTAGTTATGAAGGCGGTTGTCACTGTGGCGCTGTCCGCTTTCGGGTAATTGTTGACAAGCAGGAAGGAACTGATTGTAACTGCTCTATATGTACAAAAAAGGGATTCTTACACTTGATTGTCCCAAGCGATCGCTTTACTTTACTACAAGGTGAGGATGCTTTAACCACCTATACATTTAATACAGGTATCGCTAAACACATTTTTTGTCGCATCTGTGGAATTCACTCTTTTTATCGTCCTCGGTCTCATCCCGATGCAATTGATGTAAATATTCGCTGTCTTGATGGGAATGTGATTGATCAATTTCACATTCAACCGTTTGATGGTATTAACTGGGAAAAAAATATTGACTCGCTGCACTCAACTTGAAGAACAATTCAGGAGTCAGAAGTCAGAATTCAAACATCAGAATAGATAAACGCAGATAAATGCCGAGATTTTTTGAAGACTCAATCACCAATCCCCAATCACTAATCCCTAATCACCAAACCAAGAATGCAACTAAGTATTAATACTACAGTTTTAATTTTGGCGGCGAGTTTGGATTACATTATTGGTGATCCTTGGGGATGGACTCACCCAGTTCAAGTTATGGGTTGGTTCATTAGTAATTTTTCCCAGGTGGCGATTAAATATATATCTAGTCCGCTCTTAAAACGGTTAGCTGGTATCTACCTGGGAATAGCACTGATTGTTGGTAGTGGATTAATAGGTTGGTTAATAGTGCAATTAGCTAACTGGTTACATCCATTATTAGGCGTTGCTATCAGCAGCATTTTACTAGCCAGTTGTTTTGCAGGTCGTTCTTTAAGAGCAGCAGCAGAGGATGTTTTACAACCATTAACAACAAATGATTTAACTGAGGCGCGTTCTCGGTTAAGTAAATATGTTGGTCGTGATACTGAAAATCTCTCTACATCAGAAATCCTCCGTGCTGTCTTAGAAACAGTTACAGAAAATGCGACTGATGGGGTAATGGCTCCGCTATTCTATGCCATGATCGGAGCTTGTTTACCAGGAATCGGTAGCGTAGCATTAGCTTTAGCTTACAAAGCTGCCAGTACTTTAGATTCAATGGTTGGCTACCGAGATGAACCATACACTGATTTAGGTTGGTTCAGTGCTAGGTTTGAAGATATCCTGACTTGGCTACCTTGCCGATTAACTGTAATTACTCTGGCGCTGATGAGTGGCAAAGCTGGGCGAGTTTGGAGTATTTGTAGCCGTGATGCTATTAAAGATCCTAGTCCCAACTCTGGTTGGAGTGAGTGTGCTTATGCAGCAATTATTGGTGTTCAGGTAGGGGGGGATAATTACTATAGAGGAGTTATCAAACATAAACCTTTGTTGGGAGATCCGACTGGTGCGATCGCACCAGCATCTATTCATCAAGCTTTGCGCCTAACCCGCTATTGCTTTCTCATCTGGTTGGGAATAGCCACTATATTGTTGAGCGGCTTGCATCCTGTGAAATAAAATATTCAGCAAATCAACCACTCAACCAGATGGGTTAGGCTAAGATTGGAAGAATTTGGCAAAAAAACTATGGAAACGTTTGCCTATCTACATATTGCTGCTGCCTACGAAGAATCTCTGCTTAAATCAGGGGCAGAAGAATGTCAACTGCGGTTGTTAGAGAAGTTGAGGTGTAAAAAACTTTTAACAAAAATACTTTTACTATTTTTTGCCCTTAACTGGTTACAGCTAAATTTAACGAGTGGGGCTCAAGCACTTGAAAGAGGCGATCGCGGAGCCGAAGTAAGGGATCTTCAAACTCGTCTAAATGCTGCTGGCTATTATCAAGGGAAAATTACGGGATACTATGGTCGATTAACCGAGGCAGCAGTCAAAAGATTTCAACGAGCCAAGAAACTACCAGTTGTAGGCATTGCTGGATCACAAACTTATGCAGCACTGCGGGCAAGCGAAGGTATAGTAGCCAGACAACCAAATCGTAGCATCACAGCAGTCGCTCACATTCAAAGAAGATTAATCGCCCAAGGTTATGATGCTGGAAAAATTGACGGCATCTATGGAGCCAAAACGCGGGCGGCTGTGAAAAGATTTCAGCAAGATCATGGATTAATTGCTGATGGGATTGTTGGCTCTGTGACCAATGCAGTTTTAGCTACTTAAGAGACTGGTTTGAGGTAGGAAAAATATTCCTAATCACAATACCTCTTGCCAAAATATTAATCACCCCACTCTAACCCTCCCCGAATTGCGGGGAGGGAATAATATTTCAATACAATCTCTATAATTTGTGAAAAATAATTATGCCTGCAAACGTTGTAGAAATCCTTTCCTCGGAAGAATTGCGTCGGACAATCACGCGTCTATCATCTCAAATTATTGAGAAGTCAAGAGATTTATCTCAATTGGTGCTACTTGGTGTTTACACGAGAGGTGTTTCCGTAGCACATTTGTTGGCACGTCAAATAGAAGCACTCGAACAAGTGCAAGTGCCTGTGGGAGCAGTGGATATTACTTTTTATCGAGACGATCTCGATCAGATAGGTGTGCGAACACCTGCAAAAACAGATATTCCCTTTGATTTGAGCGGCAAGACGGTGGTACTGGTAGATGATGTTATTTATAAAGGGCGTACAATTCGCGCAGCTTTAAATGCAGTACTTGAATATGGTAGACCTGATGCAATTTGGTTAGCGGTTTTAGTAGATCGAGGACATCGGGAGTTACCGATTCATCCAAATTTTACTGGCAAGCAGCTACCTACATCTAAGGAAGAACAGGTAAAAGTTTATTTGCAAGATGTTGATGGACGTGATTGTGTAGAACTAATTAGGACAATTAACAATTAACAATTAACAATTATCAATTATCAATGACCGATGACCGATGACCAACGACCACTAAATTAATTGAAGATGATACTACCTGTAAACTCAACAACTCAAAGGCGTAAGGCAGATCACATTAGAATTTGTCTGGATGAAAATGTTAATTTTCAGCAGACTACAAATGGACTAGAACGTTACCGATTTCAGCACTGCTGTTTACCAGAACTAGATCGTAGTGAGATTGATCTCAGTAAATCTTTTTTAGGAAAATATCTCGGTGCGCCTCTGCTCATTTCTTCAATGACTGGGGGAACAGAACTTGCTAGAACTATTAATTGTCGTCTCGCTGAGGTTGCACAGCAATATAAACTAGCTATGGGAGTTGGTTCTCAACGGGTAGCGGTGGAAAATCCCCAACTGGCAAATACGTTTGCAGTGCGATCGCTCTGTCCTGATATTCTCTTATTTGCTAACTTGGGTGCTGTTCAACTCAATTATGACTATGGTTTAGATCAATGTCGCCGTGTTGTAGAACTTTTAGAAGCAGATGCCTTAATTTTGCATCTCAATCCACTGCAAGAGTGCATTCAACCTCAAGGTGACACAAATTTTAAAGGATTGCTTGACAAAATTAATATTTTATGCGCTAAATTATCTGTACCTGTAATCGCTAAAGAGGTCGGTAATGGGATCTCAGCAACTATGGCACAACGCTTAATCAATGCTGGAGTTAGCGCCATTGATGTTGCGGGTGCGGGTGGTACATCATGGGCAAAAGTTGAAGGTGAACGAGCATCTGATGCTGTGGTGCAACAGTTAGGACTCACTTTTGCTGACTGGGGAATACCAACAGCAGAATGTATTACAACTATTCGGGCGATCGCACCAGATATACCTTTAATTGCCTCTGGGGGGTTGCGAAATGGTTTGGAAGTTGCCAAAGCGATCGCGCTAGGGGCAGATATTGCTGGTTTAGCATTGCCATTCCTCAAAGCTGCCCATGAATCAGCAGATGCCCTTGACTCGTTAGTACAGCTACTAATCGCAGAAATCATCACTGTTTTATTCTGTACTGGCAACGCCACTTTAGCGCAACTCAAAAAATCCGATTGCCTATTGAACAATTAACAATTATCAATTATCAATTACCAATTAAGTAGATGGGCATAAATAAACGTCTAGTTGTTTTCCCAGTCACCATTCACCAGTCTCCAGTAAAGAGCGATCGCTCTTTAACGTTTAATATTTACCTACATACTTACCGTATAACTTTCGCGTTTGGGCTTAAAATAATGAAGAAGTTTTTAATTTTTCATAACTCAAGACATAGATCAAGTATCTAAAAATTGATAATTTATAATTGTTAATTGTTCTTCCCTCCCCACTTTTAAAATGCGTGATTTTTTCAAACAAAGCTTTGCTAGTTTAGTTGGTACCCTTGCAGGTTTATTCCTATTTTTTAGTTTAGGAACTGTTGGGTTAGTTGTTCTACTAATTGCAGCCAGTTTTAAAACTGATGAGCCAATAGTTAAAGATAAATCAGTATTGGTTTTTGATTTGTCTACAAATATTACTGATAGTAAATCGAGATCTAGTACTAGCGAAGCAATTAGCGAAGCGCTATCGGGTGAAGACAATAATAGTGTCACCCTGCGGACTGTGCTTAATGCTTTAGATAAAGCCAGTAAAGACAAAAGAATTGTAGCTTTATACTTAGATGGTAGCAGTAGCGAAACAGGTAATGAAACAGGCTTTGCTACTCTCAAAGAAGTGCGACAAGCGCTAGAACGTTTTCGGGCATCTGGTAAAAAAATTATTGCCTACAATGTAGATTTAGAAAAGCGTGAGTATTATCTTAGTTCCGTTGCCGATACAATTGTGATCAACCCAATGGGAGTAATGGAACTCAATGGTTTGAGTTCGCAAACAATGTTTTTGGCTGGTGCTTTTCAAAAGTATGGTGTTGGGATTCAGGTATTGCGGGTTGGGAAATTTAAATCAGCAGTAGAACCATATATCCGCACACAATTTAGTCCAGAAAGTAAATTACAAACCCAAGTATTATTAAACGATCTTTGGAGTGAATTTATAGGTGTAACTGCCAAAAGCCGTAAGTTAACTACTAAACAGTTACAGGCGATCGCAGATTCTCAAGGTTCCTTATCTGCACAGGAAGCAAAATCTCGCCGTCTAGTGGATAAAGTAGCCTACTATGATGAAGTTGTTGCTGAACTGAAAAAACTAACTGATAATCGCAAAGACAATCAATCTTTCCCTAAAGTTAGCATTAGTAGTTATGCTCAGGCTCCTAATAAGGGGGTAGATGAGCGTTCATCCGAGAACAAAATTGCTGTTATTTATGCTGAAGGAGAAATTGTTGACGGTGAAGGTAGTTCTAGCAGTATAGGAGGCGATCGTTTTGCCAAACAAATGCGGGAACTGCGACTTGATAAAGATGTTAAAGCAGTAGTTTTGCGAGTGAATAGTCCTGGTGGTAGTGCTACTGCATCTGATGTAATTCAGCGCGAAGTTCGACTTACTCAAAAAGCTAAACCTGTAATTGTTTCTATGGGCGATGTCGCTGCCTCTGGTGGTTATTGGATTTCTACTTATTCAAATCGAATTTTCGCAGAACCTAATACGATCACGGGTTCTATAGGTGTCTTTGGGCTACTATTAAATGTCCAGAAACTTGCTAAGAACAATGGTATTAGTTGGGATACTGTGAAAACAAGTAAATTGGCTGGTAGTGAAACTGTTGCCCGTCCCAGAACACCCCAAGAACTAGCAATTTCTCAGAGATTTGTTAACCAAGTTTATAATCAATTTCTCACAAAAGTATCAGAATCTCGGAAACTGCCTAAACTCAAAGTAGCCGAAATTGCCCAAGGCCGTGTTTGGTCAGGTAAACAAGCTCTAAAATTGGGATTAGTGGATCAACTCGGTGGTCTTGATGAAGCGATCAAGTATGCTGCTAAACAAGCAAAGTTAGGTAATGATTGGGAAATAGAAGATTATCCCAAATCACGCAGTTTTGAAGAACGGATTTTGAAGAGTTTCTTAGGAGAAGAGAGTGCTAAACAGCAGCAGACAGAAGATCCTTTGACAGCAGAATTGAGCAAGTTAAAGTCAGAGTTAGATCTGCTCAAAGTAATGAATGATCCAAGAGGAATTTATGCGCGTTTGCCATTTAACCTAAAGATTGATTAAGGTTGAAAAGCGCTACAAATATTTGATGTAGAGACGTAGCATGGTACGTCTCTACATTAGTTTTAAGTATTTGACTTAGGCATCAAACAAAAAAATTACTCGAACGTTATTAGGAGATCCTAACTGGAGAAGTTCTTCGATTACCGACTCCAAACAGCCTACGCATTCTCGGTAACTCGTCATCCAGGACACTTCAGTAGTATCGGGTTCTTGTTGCCAATTAGGAAGAATAAAGTAAAGGCTTTTTCCTCTGCATTGATAAAGATTTGTGTTGGGTTGCGCTACGCTTAACCCTAACTACGATTATTCAGGTAAAAACACATCGTCTAAGATTTCATCAAGCTCATACTTTCTCTTTTGAGGAAAGCTTTCTATTGATAACCCCGTTTCCCTCTCTGCTAAGTCTAGAGCATCTTCCCAAGCCTCGATTAAAGCTTCTTCTAGAAAAGATTTTAAGCTAGGGTTTTTTTCTAATAACTTACGTATCTTCCGCCTTTGTTCCCTAATAGTCGCTCGCCAACTAGCACCACGATATCCTGGCTGATATTCCCATTTAATCAAATGTCCCATTAAGATACCTAAGCGGCTCACAAGTTCCTTTCTGAGTGAACCTCCCAAGTCTGCTATCTCCTCTATAAGATTGGCTATGTCGAGTTGATTTAACTTGCCAACTTTTAGCAACTGTATTTGTTCTTGAGTCCAAGCGTAATAGTCAGTTTCATAGAGTTTTTTAGCTTGAGTGGTAGTCATGAGCGATCGCCTCTGTAGTTTAAAATTTACTAAATTAAAATACCTATGCAACAAAGTTTGGGGTGAAGAACTTGCCTAGCGTTCGTAAAAAATAGGGATAAATTAGGTAATATTCGCCATCCCCATCCAGAAACTTAGGTGAAAATACGGTTTTATTCCTATACCAACAAGGTAAATTGGATTACAAAGCAACTGTACTTCATCTAATTTACTCATCTATCTATGGACGGAAAAACTAACCGCTTTATTCTGCTAATTGTCGCCTGTAGCGCTGCGGGTGTACTTGTTGGAGGCACTGCTAGTTGGGCAGAAAGCACTCAATGTATGAAAGCTGAATTACCAACAAGTAATTGCTTAATGCAAAATCCCATCAGTAAAACTTTTGAAGGGATGAGTGTTGGCTTAATCGCTGGGGCTAGTGCAGCCGTTGGTGCTACATTACAAATGAAGCAAGAAGAATAGAGGTATTATCTGATACTTCCCTCAGCCTTATAAGTATTTATATTAATTATGTTTAACTTTGTAGATTCGTTCCCAGGTTGAACCTGGGAACGAATTGACTTATACAGACCTCCTCAAATAGAAAAGCTGACGGCTAACTGCTATACCTAAAAGCGATAATTGCGATCGCGCACCCACAAGCTAATCGGCACACTATGACCTTGCCCATCCACCTTAGCTTCCACCACAAAAGCTTGGCGTTGTCTACCTACTTGCGCTTGGCTAATATCTTGATTTATTTGATCTCGTTGCGCTTCAGGCATATAGTAAGTTTCCAAGCCGTATTCAATTGATCTAGGTGTAGATTTCCCCTTTAAAGCTATTTGATTTGCCGCTAAAGATTTAGGTAAACTCAAACTAACACGAACAGGTTTCCAAGGTCGGGGAGGATTAGAGGTAGTTGCAGGGGCTTCTAGAATCACGTAGACAATTCTACCTGGTGTAATATATTCTGATGCTTCCTTGGTAGATTTAGGAGTTGTTGGTGGAATTAATTCTTGCCAACCTGGAAGCGATCGCAAGTTTTCTAATCTAGAAATATCATAATTTAGAGTTTGAGAATATCCCCGTAAAGGATCGTAAGGATCTACAGGAATAGTTTGTAGAACAATTGTTTTACCTGTGGCTTGAGTATAAAAAGATTGTGCAGGCATTCCCAGAATAAGTGCAGTTTGGCACAGTAAAGGAACTACCAACCTCCAAGCAGGTAAAAGTTTTGTTGCTTGAGGTGCTGTTAATACAGTAGACGTTGTTGGTTGAGAATTAATATCCATAGTTATTTTGAAAGAATAAGGCTTCCATACTTGCGGTTAAAAATAAATTTGATTGTAGGGGCGAGTTCACCTAAACTCTAGTTATCCCACAAAAATCTCTATTAAACCCGCCCTGACAAAACGTAAAAATCAACCTTTTCCCCATTTTGGCGAGAGACCAAGAATTAATTGATTTTTTGCGTCAGTTTGTGAGTATTGCTGAGAATACGGACATGGCGTTCAAACCATAACCCAATTGCAATCACCCCACAACCACACAAAATAAATACAACAGATTTCAGCATTAATCCTGTAGCAGAAAGCAGGAACCAACTCATGATTCGTAAAGTTAATAACACCATTCCACCCCAAAAAGCGTTACGGTTTCCGTCTCCTAATCCTTCGCGCATCAAACCAGCAGATAACAAGAAAAGTAGCGCATTAAAGATAAATGTAGCTAATACAGAAATGTCAGCAATATTAATATGCCAAATAGTAACTGCAACGATTATGCAGATGAAAATTCCAATTACAAAGCTAGTTAAATATAAATCTTGAGAAGTACGAACTGACAAGTCAGCGCTGGCGCTATGGCGTTTTGATTTCCACAGTAACAAGAACCACTCACCCAATGCTACTACACTCAAAATCACAGCATCAATTACAGGAAACCAATTGAGATTAGTCTTGTCCTGCGAACTTGGAATATCAGATAAAGCTTGCCAAAACCAGTAAGAAGATAAAAAGTAAAACAAAATTCCTAAACATACAACTGCTATAGTACGAGCAGTATGTTGAAATGAACCTACTCTAACTTCCCCTTGGTAATGAGATTGTAGCAGGTCGCTAATTTTAGGAAAGTCACCATAAACCCACCATGAGTCATCGTAAGCCCATAATAAAGCTGGTGGTAAAGCAAATGCGATCGCACTTATTACGCCTGTTGCTGGAAAAGAAAATAAATCTAATAACCTAAAGCTAAATGGTTGTAAGTTAGCTTCTAAAGAAGTGATGATGGCGATCACAGTTAATCCAAAAATTACTCCAGAACGACACCAATAAGCTAAAGGTATAAACATTAATATTGCCAAAACAGGCAGATGTTCACCCATCAGCGTAGCCCAAGAAAATTCTGTTGTCATGGAGGAATTCGACCACATTTGCTCGACATATTCTGCCCAAAAGCCCCAGTAGCCTAAAATCACTAGAATAATGGACAGTACACCCAAGGAAGTTAAGCGCAAGCTGTAAGCCATTGCTAATACACCTACTCCCCAAGCTAGTAATAAATGATATAAAGAACCGCCGATGTGAAACATTTGCCCCATCAGCGCCATATTTGCTCCTAATATGAGTGCGCCTAATATTAACAATCCATGACCAAACCTTTGTTTACCGCCGTCACGTTGTCGCCATAAATAAAAACCCGCAATATTTACTCCAATAAATAAACTTAACAGCAGCGTTACCTTTGTTTCTCTAGATAAATCTTGCCAGTTAGAAGCAACTAAAGTGATAATTCCCAAACCAATAAGAATACTTCCTAACCCCATCAAAACCATTACAAAACGGTTGCGGGCAGCACTCTCTAGAGCGTTAAATTGATAGCGTTCTGTTAACTGTTCGTAGAGATCAGAATTAATCAATCCTTCAGCTTGCCAGAGTTCAGCTTCTTGGCGTAATTGACGGCGAAACTTGTCTGAAACCATGAATTTTCCCAGTTTCGTAACATCAACTCAGTTTTAACCTCACTTAAAATTTTTAGCAAATAAGCTGTGACAGTTTAGTTAACTGACCACTAATTAAAAATTGGGAGGAGGGGGAGAAAATAGGCATTTCGCGATCGCACTCCCCCTTCACTCTCAAGATAGATTTCTTGACAATTATTAAGTGATATGCTAAGTTTCAATCAAATTAGCAGAAATCTTGTCAGCCTAATCCAAATATTCGCCAACTTGGTGATAAAAGGAGCGGAGGAACCATTTTAAGGGGCTTATTTCTGAAATGTTCTTTAATTAAAAGACACAGAAAGGGGCATCTCTCAGCCCTAGCCCGTCAGCTAACTCCGTAGGCATTGAGAGGAGACTGAAGAGTAAAACTTGTAATTATTATGATGTTTTACTATTATCAGTGTCCTTGGTTGGTTCCAGTCTGCTAGATATATACCTGCCAAACGACTCTGAGAAATTAGAGATGTATATTCAATTAAATCTGTCTGCGATCGCAGTTGCAGGACGGGCAGCTTGGAAACGTGCTAAACCTATCGTTATCCGAGATGTTGTCATCCTACCTGCACTGGGTTTTTTAAGTATTATTATCCTGTGGTGGATTGTTGCTCTCTTCAATCATGAATTAATGCCAACTCCACCAGAAGCTTTAATTGCCAATCTCGACTACATTCTCAACCCTTTTTATCAAAGAGGCCCTGGTAATTTAGGCATTGGTTGGTTATTATTAGCCAGCCTAAGACGGGTATTAATAGGTTTCTTTTTAGGTGCTGCTGTAGCAATTCCTGTGGGTTTTCTGGTTGGGATGTCCAGACAAGCAATGTTAGCTTTAAATCCCATCATTCAGATATTTAAACCTGTCTCACCCTTAGCTTGGCTACCGATAGCTTTAGCGATTTTTAACTTGGCAGACCCTTCAGCAATTTTTGTAATTTTCATTACCTCGTTGTGGCCAACAATTATTAATACAGCACTCGGCGTTTCGAGCGTTTCCAAAGATTATCTAGATGTGGCGCGTGTATTGGAAATGCCTCGTCGGCGACAGATTACCAAGATTATTTTACCTGCCAGCTTACCTTACATTTTCACGGGTTTACGCATTAGTTTAGGCATTGCTTGGCTGGTAATTGTTGCTGTGGAAATGCTGACAGGCGGGGTAGGAATTGGCTTTTTTGTGTGGGATGAGTGGAGCCGTTTAAACCTAAGTTCAGTTTTTCTAGCAGTATTAGTAATTGGCGTTACTGGGTTAGTGCTTGATTTTAGTGTGGGAAAAGTTGAGGCTTGGGTAAGTAAACGACCTAAACCTGCAAATTAATTTTAATAGCGGTTGTAATCGTTATTTTTTAAGTTGTTAGCTGGCTGCGATCACAACTATAAAATTGCTATTACCTTCAGATTTGCTAGAAATTCACCAGATTATTTTTTGAACTACTGAACTAAAAAACTTGAATTCACTGCTGAAAGAGAACCAGTGGAGTTAATTATGAATGAAAACCAGCACTGGAATCGACGAGATTTTTTGCAAGGAATGGGAGCGATCGCCACTGGAATGGCGCTATCATCCTGTGGAATAAATAGCGATCGCTCTGCCAAAGGACTTACAAAAGAAGCTTTGGCAGTAGAACCTGTAGTAGATTCCAACACCTTAGAAAAACCGAATATCACAGTCGGATATGTTCCCGTCAATGACTGTGCGCCATTTGCGATCGCATGGACAAAAGGTTTCTTCCGTAAATACGGCTTAAACGTCACACTTAATCGCGAAGCTAGTTGGGCAACATCCCGTGATGGTCTTATCTTTGGTCGTTTAGATGCTTCCCCAGTAGTATCCGGTGCTGTTACCAACGCTAGAACAGGAGCCGAAGGCGCACGTCATGCCCCCCTATGCGCCGCCATGACTATTCATCGTCACGGTAACGCCATGACCATGAACAAAGATATGTGGGATTTTGGCTTACGTCCTTGGCAAGAATATAACGGAAATTTAGAAGCATTTGGACGTGATTTTAAAAACTACTTTGACAAGCAACCCGCAGAGCGAAAAGTTTGGGCAGTTGTGCTAAGTTCCTCCATTTACGAATATTTTGTGCGTTATTTCTCGGCGGCGGCGGGAGTAAATCCTTTAGAGGAATTTCGCATTATTATTGTTCCCCCACCGCAAATGGTAACTAATGTGCGAATAGGTGCAATGCAAGCTTATATGGTAGCTGAACCTTGGAATACACGGGCAATTAAAGGCAACGAAGGAGTTGGATTTACATTTGCTCAAGGCAGAGAAATATGGGAAGGACACCCAGATCGACTATTGGGAGTGATGGAATCTTTTATTAATAATTACCCCAAAACCTATCGCTCTCTTGTCAAAGCAATGATTGAAGCTTGTCAATATTGTAGTAAACCTGAAAATCGTGCAGAAGTTGCCCAACTAATTACAGATCGCTCATTTACAGGCGCTCAACCCAAAAAAGGCGCAATTGATAAATTTACCAGACCCGCGATTGTTGGTGACTACAATTACGGCGGATTTGATGACAAAGATAGAACCGTTAAATCAATTGAAACTACACTTTTCTTTGATTTACCTCCCAACATAGCAAGAGTTTCAGGCAATCACTCAACATTTCTTTGGCAGTCAGAAAGTATATGGTTAATGACTCAATCTGCCCGCTGGGGACAAATTAAAGAAATCCCCAAAAATGCCGAAGCATTAGCTCGTCAAGCTTGGCGGACTGATCTTTATCGGGAAATTGCTAACGAATTGGGTATCGAGTGTCCCAAAGAAGATTACAAAATTGAACCAGCAGAAGTTTTTATAGATAAAAAACAGTTTGATCCTAGCGATCCAGTTGGCTACCTCAAGAGTTTTGAAATTAGGGCAAATAGCTCTACTCGTTTCTTTCTGTCTTAAATTACAATATCAATACTGGAGTTAATCATGACTAAATATTCTGCTTTATCAAGCTATTCATCATCACAGGTATTACCTCCCCCGGCATTTTTAGAAATTGAAGATTTAGTTAAATCCTATCAAAACAAGGACGGGGATAAATTTGTCGTCTTAAACAAGATAAATTTGACTGTCAAAGAAGACGAATATATTTCGATCATTGGTCACTCTGGCTGTGGTAAATCAACCCTATTAAAAATAGTAGCTGGTTTGGAAAAAGCTACTTCTGGTTCAGTCAGATTAGAGGGTAAAGAAATCAAAAAACCTGGCGCTGAAAGAATGATGGTATTTCAGCATTATGGCTTACTACCTTGGTTAACTGTACGCGAAAACATTCGCTTGGCTGTAGATGAAGTATTAAAAAATGCCACCCGTGCGGAGAAAATTAGCTTAGTTAATGAACATTTAGCAATGGTAAATTTAACTGCTGCTGCTGATAAATATCCTGATGAAATTTCTGGGGGGATGAAACAGCGCGTCGGAATTGCTAGAGCATTAGCAATCCGTCCTAAAATGTTGCTTATGGATGAACCATTTGGGGCATTGGATGCACTAACTCGCGGAAAATTGCAACGCCAAGTTTTAGATATTTGGGAAAACCATCGACAAGCAGTAATGATGATTACTCACGATGTAGATGAAGCTATTTATATGTCAGATAGAATTGTGCTGATGACTAATGGCCCTGCTGCGACAATTGGGGAAATATTAGAAGTTCCGTTTGAACATCCACGCGATCGCGCTGCTATCCGTGAATCCCAAGAGTATTTTGAACTACGTAATCACGCACTGAATTTCTTAGATCGCTATTTTGATCAAGAAGATTAAGCTGCTACTGAAAACTCTCTCTATCAGTAACTTTCTCTAGTCTTTCGATTATTTCACTTATTTCGGATATTGCGATTATTGTCTTGTAGCGTTATCGTGATGTTAGAGAAGACTTTATAGTCTAATAAAAAATCATGTTGAGAGAAAAGAAGGCTTCTGTGCAACTGACCGCGCAGAAGCATGAAATCTTACGTATTAAAAAACTAGAAAGGATGTTAGAGGCTGAAAACTCACAGCCTCGACTGGTAGGAAGTTCTGGAGAAGAAATTCAACTCCCTGAATCTGTTTATAATTTATTGCGACAAGTCATACACGCAATGGCTTGTGGGCAAACTATCACAATTGCTCCACATGATCGGGAATTGACTACTCAAGAAGCTGCTGACTTTTTGAATGTTTCACGCCCTTATCTGATCAAACTGTTAGATCAGGAAAACATACTTTATACCAAAGTTGGTTCGCATCGACGTATTCGTTCTCAGGACATTATGGCTTACAAACAGCAAAGAGATGCAGAGCGGCACAAGCATCTTAATGAATTTACTGCTTTTTTACAAGACGAAGGGTTTTACGATCAGGATAGCCTTGAATCTAATCAGTAAAAATTGTGCTTTCTATAGTTGTTTTAGATGCTTGTGTCATTATCCCTATGCCCTTGTGTGATACCTTGCTTCGTGCTGCTGAAGCCGAGTTATATCGACCTTACTTTTCACAAGAAATTTTAGACGAAGCTACCCGTAACCTTGTCAAAATGGGGAAGATGACAGAAGCTAAAGCAGCACGATATCAGGGATATATTAAAGCAGCATTTCCAGAAGCAATGATTGAAGTGCCTGAGCAGCTAATAGAAATAATGACAAATCATCCAAAAGATCGTCATGTTCTTGCTGCGGCTGTAACTACTAAAGCTGAAGTAATTGTTACTAGCAATCTTAAGGACTTTCCTAAAGAAGCTCTTGAGCCTTTCGGCATTCAAGCAAAGCATCCAGATCACTTTTTACTAGATCTTTGCGAGAATCATACAGTAGGTGTATTAGCCCAGGTGATTAAGGAGCAAGCAGAATCTCTTAAGAAACCACCAACTACTGTTAAAGAACTATTAGCTAGGCTTAGTCGCCAAGTTCCTATGTTTGTTGGAAAGGTACTTTGTCATGAGTATGGCCATACTATTGCTCAAATTGCTGAAAAGATTTTAAAGCAAGCTGGAGAAGTTATGGATGGGGCGCGTGTATATAAAGGAGAGCAATATTGTTTATGTCGAAAAAACGCTATTTTAACTATCACTGCTCAAAATGGTCGCGGTGAAATACTTAGTTTAAAAAGAGGTGTGATAGAGGGTAGCATTTCATTTGAAGATATTGAAAGATTTGAAAAAGTTAGTCAAAAATTAGAATAAGTAATAAATATTCGATAACATAGTTTTGAAGTATTTTTTGGCACTGGTAATAAGCTAAATTTAGGCAAAATAGACCGCGGCGAAGGCAACAACACCAAAATTAGTTTTTGAATGGAACGCTTGACGCAGAAAGAACCACTGCCAAAAGTTCTACCGATAGAGATTTTAGAACAATTAAAAACTCCCTCTAGGAACAATCCCTAGAGGGAGTAGCTTATATTTTATACAATGCCACTAAAGACTTGTTCAGCAGGGCCAGTCATATAAACCCGTTGATCAATTTCTGACCATTCAATTTCTAAGCAACCCCCAGGAAGTTCAACAGTAGCACGCCGATCGCATTTTCCATTCAACACCCCCGCTACAACAGTCGCACACGCACCTGTACCACAAGCGAGTGTTATACCAGCACCTCGTTCCCACACACGCATTTTTAGATAATCTGGTCGTACTACCTCAATAAACTCTGTATTAGTACGTTGTGGGAAAACTTGGTGATGCTCAAACAAAGTTCCGATAGTTTCTAAATCAATAGCAGCAACATCATCCACAAATGTTAGACAATGGGGATTACCCATACTCACGCAAGTAACTAACCAGGTTTTTCCAGCTACTTCTAGGGGTTGATTAACAACTTTTTGATCTGCTGGAGCTAAGGTAGTGGGAATTTCTGATGCTGTAAGCTGGGGTAAACCCATATCTACTGTCACCAGACCATTACTTTCGAGTTTGGGTGTAATTACACCCGCTAGGGTATGAATTTTATAAGAGCGAGGGCTAATATTATTCTGATCTGAGCTATTATCTTGAGCTTCTAAGTCAGCGATAAATTTAGCTAAACAGCGAATGCCATTACCACACATTTCTGGTTCTGAACCATCCGAATTAAAAATTCGCATAGTATAGTCATTACCGTTTTGTCCTGGTAAAGCAAAGATCACACCATCAGCACCGATCCCAAAATGGCGATCGCACAACTGTATAGCTTGATCTGGCTTTAACGAAGGTTCAGACGAGGCACGATTATCAATCAGAATAAAATCATTACCCAGCCCGTGATACTTTGTAAATTTAACTGTCATTACCGCTCTCCGCTATTGGCTATTAGATAGGTTATACCTGCAAATTTTTCACTTAACAAATCATAACCATCAAATTTTAGGAAAAAATAGGAGATTTGCTTATGTCTGAAATGGATACCAATTTACCCAGCACTCGTCAAGTTCAAAACTTAATCAAAGATAAAAAAGAAGTTGAAGTGAAACTGCTGACTAATGATTTATTAGTAGGTAGAGTTATTTGGCAGGATACAGATTGTTTGTGTCTAGGTGACAATTCAACACAAAATACCCTGATTTGGCGACAAGCGATCGCTTTTATCAAAATCAAGTCGTAAGGTAGGTTAGGAAAGTGCGATCGCCTAATTCCAAAAATCGTAAATTACTTAATTAAAATTACTAATTTGCTAATTTTTAATAAACTCCATGCAATGCCGCTTTACGAGTATCAAAAAGTTGTGCAACTGCTTCAGTAATTGCCGCCACTACATCAGGATGGCAATCTTTTAAAAATTCCTCAGCTTCAATATCGCCTTTAAAAAACTCTTTAGCTCTAATCAGCAAGCTTTGACTATGCTCAAAACCCGCAGACTTGATAATAAATGTAGCTAAGGGAGAATTTTTTAAATCATAAGCTGATTCTTGGCTTCTACCTTTATCTAACAACTCAAATACTTCATTTTCTATGCAACTTACTGCATTATAACTATGATCAACTGCTGGCAAATAATGTTCTAATCCAGCTACTTTTTGCCCATAAGCAGGCAATTCACCCATCATAGTCGAAATAGGAATATCCAAGCCAATTCGACAGGACAATGCTTCTAAAAGAGCAATTGTAGTTAACTTAATTCCTAAATAAAGCTTGGCAACTTCTAAGTTTTTTTGAGTTCTAGCCACCAACTCTCTAAAACTTTCTTCATCTGGATATCCCTGAAAGTTATGAAAAACTACTTCAGGCTTCAGGAAGCTGATAAAACCTTCCATTTTTTGCAACGATGTCCTGTAACCACGTACAGTGTAAGAATTAGGATTAATTAGCTGGTGGTTAGTTTCAGGTAAAAGATTCCATGTATTATCTAGAAAATGGGCAGAATGTTGAGTAGCAAAATTTTCTACATCTCGATTACTTAACCGCACTGCTCGCTTAACTGATTCTACAATTTCCGCATCTTTCAATCCTAAGTTGAACTGATGATTAGCTGCAACTAAACGCTGATATAAAATATCGCTGCAACTTAAACCTGTTGCTGATTTAGAGCGAAAAGGAATTGTGGATTCAATACAAGCTAATATTTCAGCAATTGCACCCGGTTTTAGAAAAGGTTCCAAAGATTTAGCAGCAATAACAGCACTTAAAAATTCGTTTTGTCCTGCAAATGGAGATAGTGCTTGATTAGGAACAAACCCAAATATTGCTGCCGCAAGCTCAAACATTTGATCTTTAGGCAATTCATCTTCTGCAAGTATGACTAACTCGCCACGGACTTCTTTAATAAAAGGAGCCATATGACGGCTAATATTAATACTCACGCCTTGATCTACTTGCACATAAACTAAGTCGTGGAATAAAGCTGCTAATACTTCAACTGCATCTCCTGACTCACCCACCTCGAAAATGTGTTCGGGGGTATGGAAATAGCGCCAAGGCCCAGCCATTGTTGCGATAATCAGTTCTGCTATTCTTTCAAGTTGAGCCTGATCAACTTGACCTTCTAATTCTTTAATCGCCCAGATTAAACTATCTAAGCATCGCTGTTGATAAGCCGCAAGCTCCACTTCCACTATATAACCTCCCTTAAACAATTAACAATTAACAATGACCAATGAGCGATGACTAGCGTTTTGTTAAGTTTATTTCCACTCAGCTACTTAACTTATGTAATTGTAGTGAATTGCCACTGATGGCAGTGTTGCCAAAAGCGCAGGGGAATTTCTGCATTAGCCCCAAAATGAAGATGCACATAAGAAGCATGAAGCTGATGCAGGCTCCATCCTTCTATTTTGGCTGAAGTATGGGCAGAATAGCTACGTAGATTATATAAAGGCTGAGTAGGTATTTTAGATAACTCAGAACGATGAAACTCATGTCCCCGCACAGTTGCACTCTTTGGTAAGAGTGGACTATCTTGAAGTGCGATCGCCATTCTATATCCTAAACTAAGCCGAGAACTCATAACAGCAGTAGTAGGCAACACCCCTACCATTGGATATGACTGCTGATCAAAGTTTACAATATCCTCACACAAATACATTAACCCGCCACACTCGGCATAAGTAGGCATTCCAGCTAAGATAGCTTTCTTAACTGCATCTTTTGCTGAGGTATTATCAGATAGTTCTTGGGCAAAGACTTCAGGAAACCCACCCCCAAAATACATACCCTGCACATTTTCAGGTAATTCTGTATCAGTTAAGGGACTCCAAAAAATTAGTTCTGCCCCTAGTTGCAACTGATCTAAGTTGTCTTGGTAATAAAAATTAAACGCGCGATCGCGTGCTACTGCAATGCGTATCCCTCCCCAACTTCTCCCTGAATTTCGGGGAGGTAGCAAAATGCGATCGTCATTATGTGGGTTTACCCCACCCCAACTCCTCCCCTTATCAAGGGGAGGGGCTAAATCAGGACTTTTCCCTTTGTTTTGAGGTGAGTTAGTTTCCACTTTTAACAGTGGTAATAATAGTTCCCAGTTAAAGCAAGTTTCGCCTAAGTAAGCTAGTTTGTCGATCAAACTATCCAACTCTGCGATCTCACCTGTGGGTACTAAACCTAGATGGCGATCGGGAATATTTATATTATCCTGCCGTCGCAGAATTCCCAAAATCGGTAATTGCAAAGGTTCTAATGCGTCTTGCAGTAATTCTAAATGGCGATCGCTTCCGACGCGATTTAATACTACACCTGCAATTTTGAGGCGGGGATCAAAGGAACGATAACCATGTGCGATCGCAGCTACCGATCCCGATAATCGACTGCAATCTATTACTAAAACTACAGGTAAACTTAACAAACGCGCAATATGAGCCGTACTTGCAAAATCGGTTAGTAATTGGTAATTATTGATTGGCGACTGGGAATTTATGTGATTTTTCGCGCCATCATTATCCAAATTCAACTCAAAATTATTGTCCCCAGTCACCAGTCCCCAGTCACCAGTTTCCTTTACCCCATCAAATAAACCCATCACACCCTCTACTAAGGCGTAATCTACACTTTGGGTGTGACGAGTAAAACACTGCTGCACATAAGCTTCTGAAGTGAGTACCGGATCTAAATTACGACTAGCACGCCTTGTAACATACTGATGGAACATAGGATCGATATAATCGGGGCCAACTTTAAAAGATTGCACCTGCAAACCCCGACGCTGCAAACACGCCAACATAGCCAGCGTGATAGTTGTCTTGCCTACTCCACTACGTTCACCCGCAATTACTAACGACATCAGTTGATTAAAGCTACTAGATTTCTATAATTTGGATTAATTAACCGCAGATGCACGCAGATACACGCAGATGTAAGCTAACATTTTCTCTGCTTATGCACGAGGCAATATTGAGTTTTCAACTCACAAACCTTAGATGAAAGTTGGTATTTCACCCCTCCCTCCTCTCTCCTATCACCTCTGTCCGCTTGTCGCCTGACGGATTATTCGTGGGTTGGTAATCTTGCCTGCTGAGTCAAGGGTATATTCAATAATTGCACCGGAATTATCTTGCACTTGACGAACAATCTGCCCAACAGTGTTTCTAGTTTCACTCAATACCCGCAAGGAAGCTAGATTACCTATTACTCTCTGATTTAGCAAGCCACCAGTATTATTTACTGTGCGTTCAACTATGTTACCTGTGGTGTCAATGGTACGCTGTACTGTCTGACCTAGTGTATTTACTGTTTGGGAAAGTAAACCTCCAGGCTGTGTAACATTATTCAGTGTTTGCCCAACTGTGCCAACAGTTTGACTAACTACGCCACCAGGTTGCAAGGCGGTATTTGCTACATTGCCAACTGTGCCAACTGTCGTATCAACTGTTTGTAACAGGCGTTCTAGAATTTGGGGATTACGATCAATAGTTGTGAGGGTGCGGTCAATAATTCTGGCAACATTTTCTAAGCGCACTTTTAAAAGTACTTGCGCTTTTACGCCTTTAATTTCGAGATCAACTTTATCAATACTGACATCAGCACCCGCAGTTAGCTGCAACAAATTTGCTAGTCTTGCATCCAAGGAAATATGAGCGCGTAAATTTTCTACAACTAATTTAATCTGTTCTACTGATAAATTCGGAACATCTAGCAGGACATCTGGATCATTAGTACTTGATTGTTGCGATCGCTGATTCTGTGTAGAATTTACAGGTGCAACGGGTGGTACTGTAGAGGGACGCTGTTGTGCTATTAACTGAGATTCTAATTGTTTAAGTAACTGTAATTTCCCCTCTGTTGTTTTAGGAATAGGGGGTAAAATAGCAGTATTAATAGCTAATTGATTGGATTGAATATCATTAATTGGTGATGAATTTTCTAATAATGAATTAACAACTTCTGGTTGTTCTGCACTTAAAATACTTGCATCAATTTTTTGTTGTGCAGTAACAGGCAAAGCAGAAACTAAGACGAGTGCGATCGCACTACTCAAGTAAGGTATTTGTCTCACAAATCTCTCCCCAAACATTTGCTCTCTCTTTTCTGCCAAGTAACTAAGCTTGCAACTGCAATGCTTAGATTAGAGCATCTTATCTCAAGCAACAGAGATCATACACTTAATCTTGAGGCATAAATCCCGATAAATTAGTTATTTATAGTAATCTTAGAGGAATGATTAAGAACAGTTTGCTGCAATCTGCGCTTTGCCCGAAAATGCACTTGTCCATGAATATTTTGTAGCTGCATATTTATTTTACTAGCTTCTACTCCTGCACCAACGCGCAAACTTATACCATTTATTGCTACTTCTCCAACATTAATTGATGTTGAAGCTTGGTAGTTTTGTTTATTAATTTGCTGATTTATAATATTTAATTCAAAATTATTGACAATATTACTAGATTGTGATTTATGATTTTCAGTTTGTAGTGTCGGCTCTAAGATTAGAGTGGGTTGAGTTTGAGCAGATGCGATCGCGCATAACATTAAGTTAATACTCGCTGAAGCAAACAGTAAAAATTCTGGAGATTTAGGTTTCAAAAAATAGTAATTCATCGCTGGTTCCCTCCTGGTTGAGTAGAAGAAAAGGGAACAACGGGATTTATTTGAGGCGATGCCTGAACTTCACCTAATGCCTCTGAAACAATACGGTCAATATCACTCAATACACTGGTGATTTCCAGATTTATCCCGATATTGCGATAAGTAACGCCAGCTTGCACAGGCTGGGGTAAATTTACTCTTTCAGTTTGCCAACCTGTAGTTCTTTGAGGACTACCTAAAAACTCAATTTTAGAATTTGGCACTACTTTAAAACGTAGTTCTTGTGCAGTCACACTAGAAGTGATAGATACATCTGCTGTATCCGGTGATGAGGGTGTACCGTAGGTGGTTATAGCTGGTTTTTGTAATTGTGGTTGAGCTTGTGCAACAGCCGGTTGAATGCTTAAACTACCCAATCCCAGCACTACCAATCCTATTGCAACAATTTTTAGCATCAGCTATCACCCCTTTAAAATAAAAGAGTGTAGATTAATCTACACCCTTTTATCTTATGAATTACTCTTGCTCATCCGACACATTCAAGCGGAGGATTTGCCCCGTTACTGCCAAACTTTCTTCGTAAAGCATATCGCGACCCCAGCGACGCAATTGTTGACTTAACAACTGTTCAGGCTTTTGGTCAGTTAAGGGCGCTACCTGTAAAATCCGACAAGATTGTGCGCCACCACCCGCTTCCATCCGCATACAACCCCTGGTTTCTGAACAAAGCACAGTACAACAATCAGCTTCCTTATTGGTAGAGTCTAAACGTAAACCCACTAAATCACCAGCAATTTCTCCCCAATCTGCTGTGGGAATTCCTGCTAACTCAGCTTCTACTTGTCGTTGATCTGCTGTAACAAAATGAATGCGCTTAAGGTCATAATCGCCACGTTCTTCTGTATAAGAAACAGGATGCCATTGTAGGCGACTTGCCAACCAGCCTAAATACATCAACGCTTGATTGGGATTACCTTTTTCGTAATCAATTGTTACCCGATCAATTTCCTTAACTGCTGCCCGCCTTTCTGGTGGATCAAAAGCTTCAGCAGCCAATTCTTGCCAAGCAGCAATGCGCCGCCAGTTGAGATCCGCCACAGGAATGCCTTGTTCAAACAAACTGTGTACCCGCAGTAAATCAGCTTCGGGATTATTGAAAGAACTTGAGTCAACTATCACAGAAGTGGAGATAGTTGCCAGTCGCTTGAATAAGTCATTATTAATATCAGGTGTAGCTTTCCACCATAAAAACTTAGGTAGATCGCTAATCATTAACTCACTGACAACCCCGCCGTTGCGTTCTAGAGCTTCAGTTGTACCCTTAATAGTGACGTATTCACAGCAGACTAGGGTGTTATTGCTGTGTTTATTGATTGGGCAATAAGCAGAAACTTGTGCGGTTACGCCTTGATCCTCTCCAGTTGTGGGGAATAGGGCAATAATCCGACAAGGGTTGGAAGCTGCGATCGCATCTGCAACTACAAACCCTCGATCATCTGAAAACGCTAACCTTTTAGCTGCGTCTGCATCGTTATCTTCAGCCGCCGGACTGAGTTTAGCAAATTTATCCCGCAGTAGAGCAACAGTTTTATCATCTGGCTTACCTGTTATCGGTAGCCCGTAAGCTTTCTGAGCAGCCTTGATACTTGATGCCGTTAGCGGCCCATCGATCCCATCAATCGGGCCTCTATAAAACCCTAGTGCTGCCAAAAGCTGTTGGGTTTCTTCTGGTTCATAAACCACAAAACTAAACGTAGTTGCCCTCATCGCCGAGGGGGAGTCCCCATCGCCGTTATTGTTGTAGCTTTGCCAAATTTGCTGTAGTTCCGCCTCAAGTTCATTAATTGAGACATCTTTGGGCGATTGTAGCGGAACCATTGGAGGTGATTGTGTTGCCATAAGAGTTATAACTTGTGAATTTTGAGTGATTAGCAATTAGCGCTTAGCAATTAGTAATTAGTAATTTGCTGGATTTTGATGAGCAGAAATTTTTAGCTAATAGCTAATAGCTATTAGCTACAACCTGCGCCACCTACGACCATCTCTGTTAATCAGTAATTCTGCTTCTTCGGGTTCCCAGGTTCCTGCTTCATAAGTAGGAATTGATGATGGATCTGTTGGCGCTTCCCAAGCAGAGAGCGCAGGTGTTACAACTCGCCATGCTTCTTCTACTTCATCAGAACGAGTGAACAAAGTTTGGTCGCCCAGCATACAATCTATTAACAGGCGATCGTAAGCATCAGAGGTTGTCACTCCAAAAGAAGAACCGTAACTAAAGTCCATATCTACTGAACGAGAACGCAGATCTGGCCCAGGCATTTTTGCTTCAAACCTAAGAGAAATTCCCTCATTAGGGTGAATTCGCATCACTAAGACATTAGGGTTTGCCTGTTGAGCAGCAGATTGAAAAATTAATAAGGGAACTTCACGAAACTGAATGGCAATTTCTGATACTTTCTTGGGCAACCGCTTACCAGTTCTGAGGTAAAAAGGCACTCCCTGCCAACGCCAGTTGTCAATCAGCAACTTCATAGCTACATAAGTTGGGGTTGTGGAGTTGGGGTTTACCCCTGGTTCTTCTCTATAACCAGGAACTCGCTGACCTTTCATCCATCCGGCTGTATACTGACCCCGCACGGCTGAAACATCTAAGTTATGCACATCAGCTAAGTGGGTGGCTTGCAGAACTTTCAGCTTTTCTGTACGCATACTATCAGCGTCTAAGGAGTTGGGAGGTTCCATCGCTGTTAGACAGAAAATCTGCATCAGGTGGTTTTGCAGCATATCTCGCAAAGCACCTGAACTTTCGTAGTAACCTGCCCTGTCTTCAACACCGACAGTTTCTGCCACTGTTATTTGAACATGGTCTACAAATTGGCGATTCCACAAAGGTTCAAAAATTGCATTGGCAAATCGGAAAACCAGCAAATTCTGAACTGTTTCTTTACCTAGATAGTGGTCTATTCGATAAACTTGTTGCTCTTTGCAGACTTTTTGCACTACTTGGTTGAGAGCTTTAGCGGAGCTAAGATCTCGCCCAAATGGTTTTTCAATTACTAGACGGGTTTTGAGCGGCTCGTCTAGCATTCCCGCCGTACCTAGCTGGCGGATGGCTTCGGGAAAAAATTTCGGAGCAACTGAGAGATAAAATACACGGTTTCCCTGAGTTCCGCGTTGTCCGTCTAGTTCTTTGAGAAATTCTTTGAGTCGCTGGTAGCTTTCTGGTTTGTCGATATCACCAGGACAGTAGAACAAACCTTGCGCGAAGTCCTGCCACTTTTCTTCTGAGTCAATTCCGCCACCAAATTCCTCTACGCCTTCGCGCATCTGTTCGCGGAAATAGTCGTGGCTCCACTCACGCCGCGCCACACCTACAACAGTAATTTCTGGCGGTAGTCGGCGATCGCGTTTCATCTGATAAATTGCTGGCACTAACTTGCGTTGAGTTAAGTCTCCAGATGCGCCAAAGATTACCAAAATCTGCGGTTCTGGTACTCTGGTCTGTCGCAAACCCACGCGCAGGGGATTTTCTAGTAGTGTGACCATATTTTAAAATCCTAATTTCAATGGGGAGTTCCAGAAGCTGGGGAGGCTAGGGAGGCTGGGGGAGAAATTTAGATTAATTAACCGCAGATGCACGCAGATAAACGCAGATGAAAGACAAGATTTACCCTTATGGGTGCAAGAGGTTAAATATATTCCTCCTCTCTCTTCTCCCCTCTCTCCTCCCTCCTCTCTCTACACAGTTGCTAGTTTCTTGACTTTCTCTTCTAGAGAACTCATCAAAGATTGGAATGGTTGAACAAATTTATCAATTCCTTCAGATAGAAGTTCGTCCATGACTTCATCTAAATTGATATTGATGTCGGGATCTTTGAGGCTTTCTATCAGATTATGGGCTTCTTCAATGCCTGTTTCAATCCGACTAGCAGGATCGCAATGATCGGCACAAGCTTCAATAGTTGCTGGTGGCAGGGTATTAACTGTATCTTGTCCAACTAGCTCATCGACATACATCACGTCGCTGTATTCAGGATTTTTAGTGCTAGTACTTGCCCACAGTAGGCGTTGAACTCTGGCTCCTTTAGCTGCTAGAGCTTGCCAGCGATCGCTTTGGATAATTTCTTTATACTTTTGGTAAGCAATCTTAGCGTTGGCGATCGCTATTTTACCTTTGACAGCCCGAAGCACAGCTTCTTTTTCTATTCTGTCAACTCCTTGACTCAACTTGGCATCAATTTTTGCGTCGATATTATTATCAATCCGACTCAAAAAGAAACTTGCTACTGAAGCAATGTTGCTAATATCTTCACCTTTAGCTGCTCGTGCTTCTAAACCTCGAATATAAGCCCATGCAGTTTCTACATAACTGTTGACCGAGAATAGCAAAGTAATGTTAACGCTAATTCCTTCACTAATAACTTGTTCCACTGCTGGCAAGCCTTTAGACGTGCCAGGAATTTTAATCATTACATTTTCGCGACCGATTTCCCGATAATAACGGCGGGCTTCCTCAATAGTTTTCTCTGTATCATGAGCGATCGTTGGTGGTACTTCGATGCTGATATAACCGTCTAGTCCTTTCGATTCTTCATAGATTGCTCGGAATGTATCACAAGCGTTACGGATGTCTTCAAAAACCAATGATTCATAAATTTCTTGCACTGATTTTTTGGCATTAATTCCAGCTTCGATATCCGCATCATAAGTAGCATTACCTACAATTGCCTTCTCAAAAATGCTGGGATTTGAAGTAATCCCACGTAAACCACGACTTTCAATCAGATTTTTGAGTTCACCAGATTTAATTAAATCACGGGTCAAATTATCCATCCAGATACTTTGACCGTATTGTTCTTCAATTGTAAAGATGGGATTCTTTTGTGTTGCAGTCATTTGTTGACTCCTAAAAAATTATGAATTTGGCTATTGACATTGAAAGTTAAACTTTTAGTTTGTACAGGCATGAGCAATTGTGGGGATTTAAATAGTAATCTTGCGATCCCAATCTTTTCTGCTTCAAGAATTTATGCTCACAGTTTCGCCTGATGAATGAGCCTGTTTCTGTATAAAAGACTCCACCAATGCTACGTCTTCTTTGCTGCCAATAATCAAAGGTGTCCGTGCATGGATTTTTTCAGGCACTACATCTAAAATATCCTGGGTTCCGGTACTCGCTCTACCACCTGCTTGCTCCATCAAAAACGCTAGAGGGGCAGATTCATAGAGTAGTCGCAGTTTACCTTCAGGCTTTTTAACCGTACCAGGATATAGGAAAACGCCTCCTTGAGTAAAAATTCGATGGATGTCTCCAACTAACGCCCCACCATATCGTGCAGTGTATCCCTCTTGGCGATGGACGTAGCGGATATATTCTCGGAGTGATTCATCCCATTGCCAGAAATTACCTTCGTTAACACTATAAATGGAACCGTGTTCTGGCACACGAATATTTTCATTAGACAGGATAAATTCACCTAAACTGGGGTCAAGAGTGAAAGCGTGGACACCAGTACCGATGGAATACACTAGCATTGTGCTAGGGCCATAAAGAACATACCCAGCCGCTAACTGTTTATGCCCATCTTGCAATAAATCACTGGCTTCTCCATTAAGATCGTCACCTTCTTGCTGGCGAATCGAAAAGATAGAACCAACATTCAAATTAATATCAACGTTGGAAGAACCATCAATCGGGTCATAAAGCAGGGTATAACGTCCAATCGGGCAGTTTTCGGGAATGTAATAAGGTTTATCCATTTCCTCTGAAGCGAGGCGACAGACTAACCCACTTTGCTTAAATACTGAGATAAATACGTCATTGGCATAAATATCCATCTTTTTGACGGATTCTCCTTGGACGTTTACTTCACCAGTAAAGCCTAAAACACCTTCCATTAAACCAGCACGGCTGAGGCGACGCGCTATTAGCTTCGCTGCTAGACCTATACGATTCATGATCGCGCTGAGGTCTTGTGCCTCTGCTGAGAAGCTGTGAAGTTGTTGCAGGACGTGACGAGATAGGGTCGTGCAGTCCCGATCTAGTGCTTGTTCCTGCACCAAAGGTTGAGCCACGTCTACCATGTTTTCGTCCTCCGTATCGCTTTTGGCGCTTGCCGTTTTTAGGGCAACTACAAGGGAAGTACCACCTAGACACGAGCAATACGCCTGGTCGTCACTTTCTATCTTAGGTAGGTATTTCTAATTAGGTGTCTAACCTTTAGAAGAACTAAAGAAATAAAAATCTTTACACTTACTTTCTTGTGCAAGGGTAAACAACTAAGGTCAAATACAGATTCAGGGGTTAAGTAACACTAAAAATAGAGAAATTTGAGACATGGGAGTAGACAAACGCATTGGTATTCTAACGAGTGGTGGTGATTGTGCTGGGCTTAATCCTGTAATTCGTGCTGTTGTGCATCGCGCGATTGGTACTTATGGCTGGGAAGTTTTAGGTATATGTCGCTCTACTTTGGGATTAATGACTAATCCACCTGACGTAACCAAGTTGGAGATTGATAGGGTAGATTCTTTACTGACTATGGGCGGAACGGTGTTGGGAACAACAAATAAAGGTGATCCCTTTGCTTTTCCGATGTCTGATGGTAGTTTGTGCGATCGCTCTGATGAAATTATCGACAATTACCATAAGTTAGGTTTAGATGCCTTAATTGGTATTGGCGGCGATGGTAGTTTGGCAATTCTGCGAAAACTTGCCCAGCAAGGCGGGATCAATTTAGTCGGAATTCCTAAAACTATTGATAATGATGTTGGTAGTACGGAGATATCTATCGGATTTGATACCGCCGTTAATATTGCTACTGAAGCTTTGGATCGCTTACACTTCACTGCTGCTAGTCATAGCAGGGTAATGATCCTAGAAGTGATGGGGCGCGATGCTGGACATATCGCCTTGAATGCGGGGATCGCTGGTGGTGCAGATGTTATTCTAATTCCTGAAATTCCTTACACACTAGAAAAAGTTTGTCGCAAAATCCGAGAACGTCAAGCACAAGGAAAAAACTTCTCGATTGTGATTGTCTCAGAAGCGGTTTGCACAGAAGCAGGCGATCTGATCAAGAAAATGGATCGTTTTGGGGAGTGTCGTTTAGGTGGAATTGGTCAATATTTAGCTGAAGAAATAGCTGATGCAAGTGGTGCAGAAACTAGAGTTACGGTTTTAGGGCATATACAGCGAGGCGGTATTCCTTCACCACTTGATAGGTTAATTGCAGCAGCTTTTGGTGTTGAGGCAGTTGATTTGATTGCTGCTGGTAAGTATGACCACGTTGTTACCTGGCAAAATCGTCAAGTTGGGTGTGTCCCGATTACTGAAGCGATCGGTCAATACCGCGCCGTCGATCCTCATGATACTTTAGTCAAAACTGCTAGAGGTCTAGGTATTTGCCTGGGAGATTGAAAAGCAGGGGGCGGGGCGCAGGGGAAATATTTGATGTAGAGACGCACCATGATACGGTACGTCTTTACATCGTGCTAAAACATGACAAACGAGTAGTGGCATAAAAGTATGCTGCTACTCGTCGTCTTAGTGATTTAATTTCCGAGATACTGTTTAGTTTTATAAACAGCTTTTTTGAACCTGTCTTGCCAAAAGAAAAGTTGTATTGACGGATGTTAATTAAACCTACATTGGTTTAATAATCTCTTGCCCGTCTTACCCCACCTCCAGTACGGTCATCTTCTCGTGGTCTAGCTTTATTTACTTTTAGCTGACGACCCATCCATTCAGCGCCATCTAATTCGGCGATCGCCGCGTCTTCTTTGGCATCATCTGCCATTTCTACAAATGCAAATCCGCGCATCCTTCCTGTTTCGCGGTCTGTTGGCAATACAACTCTTTTAACTTTGCCGTAATCTTCAAAGACTGATTGTAAATCTTCTTCAGTGGCTTGGTAAGACAGGTTTCCAACGTAAATGGTCATGTCGATCAATCAAGTTAACTATGAACTCAAGTTCAGAACTATATAAAACTTAGACGTGGCATTTTTAAGTATTGCTTTGTCTAGCTTAACTAATGGCGAATTTATAATGACAGGGAACTACAAATGACTTTCCAGCCTTCAAAATTAACCAGTCGTAGCACTGAACTTTTACTTATTGCCTATCATAGCCTAATCATTTAACTTGGCATGGTGATCTAAACTACACCATTGATAAAATAATTGCTCTGCTGAGAAATCAACAGAGCAATCTTAATACTGAGTAGAAACCTCTGCGCGTCTCTACTTTAGTCAATAGAAATAGACTGTGGCCCACTGCTTTTACCATTTTCGCTACCAATGGTAGAAGAAGTAGAGCTAGTAACACCTGTCTGTTGATTCAGCCAGCTATTGACTGGCTCATCAGCTAAGTTGAGCCGAAACATTCCAGAGAAGAACCCACCGAAGAAAGCACTCGGTTGTTGGGAAAGTTCTTTAAATATTGGTGTTAGTTCATCTAGAAACATGAAAAGTCTCCTGAGACTGTCGCTTTATTCGTTTAATTCCTTTGGATTCTAGCGTTTCTTGCAATAGGGGTGTTGAGCTTGGGCAATCTTAATTTGAATTTTAAGATTGCCCGATGAAGTTATTAAGGTTTTTGGTCAGAGAATAAGCACTTATCTGAGTCGCACCCTGCTGGCCCTGATTCTGTCATCTCTCCTAAGTCATATTGGCTCAAAGCAGCATGGAAATCATCGGTTTTGCGCCGTACTACTACTTCCTGCATCAACTGGTTATATGTTGCCTTGGATATTGGCTCAAATGGCAAGCGTGGGAAGGTTTGCAAGTCGTCAAAGCGAGCAAGAAGGGCGGCTGAGATATAGCCTTCGTCATCGCGGATGGCTTCGTAGATGCGAGTGCCTAAAGTTTCGATTTCGTGTTCGCGTAGCTCAATGGTGGCTGAGGTATTGTGTCGCACATAGAATTTTTGCACTTGCATATAAAAATCTAGTTGCGCTTCGGCACTAAATTTACTGATGTCAATTTCATCAGCGCCAGGTAAATCTGCCCACAGTACAGCTACAGGTATTTCTACTAACCATTCTGAACAACGGGGATCAAAAGGATCGTTGAGCAGATTACCCTTTTCGTCTTTATCAGATTGAGACGGAATGACGTTGTATCCGTAATCAATACAGGCAAGGGCTACTGGATCATTTTTCCTGAAGGTAATCCGCCTTAGAAAACGTTGTGCCTTGGGCGGATGCCATCCTGGTGATGCACCTGTGAGGAGAGATTTTGTTCCAGAAGGTTGCACTGTTGTACAACGGTTAGGGCGTTTAATGCCGTGGCGATCGCAATAATCCCACACTGTTTGATGGACAGTTTCACGCCAACGAGTTAAATACTCTTCTTCTTGGCGCTTAAATTCTTTTCCTTGTGCAGTTTGGGGTCTTCCTTCTGTCCACCAATGCAACCAATCTACACCAAAAGCTTGCACAAAGAAATCAAATAATCCTGTGAAAGATACCCCAACAATTGGGTCTAATTCTCGTGATTTTTGGTAGCGTTCTTCCTGAAATTTATGGTTGAGTAAAACTGCTACAGATAAGGCACTAGCAGAGAAAGCTTCTTCTTGTTCTTTGTAGTTGTCTGGGTCAATTTGATTTAGGTGAATCTCAGAAAGGTTGCAGTGGAAGTTTGCACCAATAATTTCCATTTTTGTTATCCTAAAGGCTTTTTATCCTTTAGTTCTGCTCCTTTGATTCGGCACACTTACAACCACAAGAAATCATTCTTTTTTTGTAAAATGTGTATTTCCCTTGCTAAAAAATTCATTGAAAAGTTGAATTTAAGATCATAGCGAGTAAGGAAAACAAACAGATCGGCGTACTTTTTCTACTTAAAGTAGTTGGAGACTCTTGGGAACGTTTTATTCTCGGTTTGCGAGTTTCAGTTCCTACGCTCTACGGTGGTAAAAGCTTTTTAATTCCTTTACTTACCTCGGAATTAGCATCTCAGCTTTCTCCGATTTTCTCCAATTTTTAACGTGAGGCAAAATTACTTACCACACGGATTTAAACCTAGACGACTTAAGCGATGTTCTATTTCATCTAAATTTAAATTTGGGTATCGCTGTTTTAACCAATCTTGAGCTTTGCCTTCATCATATGCTTTGATAAAATCAATTTTTAGCTCAGTTGTATTGATTAAATCACAATTAGCTCTCGCTAAAGCCTCTCCTGCCCATTGAATTGCGCCTTCCCCTGAGTAATACTGTTTTCTAACAGCATCTATACACTCTTGTTCAGTAGGTTTGTGATGAAAAACCCTTGTATGGTTCGCCATCCGAAGGGAATCTCTTTCAGGATCAATGCGCCAATTTCCCTCAGTATCTTGTTGCCATAAATTTTCTTTAGCACCTGCAAATGCTTGATCGTCACTAGCCCCTTGGCGCATTCCAGCACTGTTAGAAACTAGAATGCCTTCACAAACAAATTCGTGAATTGTTGCAACTTCAATGTCATAGGTATGAGCAGTTCTCACATCCATTGCTACTGATCTAACTTTAACTGGAATTAAATCAGTAGTTTCAGGAATAAATTTTTTCAGGGTTGGGACAATCATCTGAGTTTGATTGTTGTTCCAACCATACTGATAGGTATTTACCAAAGGTCTGACCATTTCCTTTGGAAAACCATGATTTTTGAATGTTTGAGGACGTTCTCTTTTTTTGTCAGCAAACTGTATTGAGTAGCTGTGCATGATTGTTGACACAGCATCAAAAGCATGATCGCCAACCGTTACAAGTTCGCCTTCCCATTTATCTGTTCTTTTGCGAATAAAAGAACATAAACGAGTTGTAATTCCTAAAGATGCGTACAAAGATTGAATCTGACGCAAGAAGTCAGGATAAGATGACGCAACTAAAACTCCTTGTGAATGACACCCATCAGCATCAGCTAAACCAGCTAGGTAAGCTTTACGAATGTCTTGTGTTGCTAAGAGGATACAGTCAGGAATTGAAATTGTGGTGAAGGTTTTTTTGAATTGTGCTAAATAACGATTCAATGCTGCTGAGTTGAATTGCAGTTCAAAAGCTTTTGTCTTACATTGTTCTGGTGTTCTGAGGGTATAGGTTGTAAGATCAAATTCTTTGGCAACAGCAACCAGTCGCTCAATAATTTCAGGGCTATCTTGGGCAATGCGAAATCTCACGCGCCAACCATCAGCAGCCACAGAACCATCACCATGTAAATAGCCTAAGAAATAAGCAACTTCTGAAGTTAAAGCAGGGACAGTTATCGGTTTAGCGTTTGGGGCAATTTGAGATTTAAATTCTGGTAGTTCGGTTGGTGTGCCTGGGATTGATTGAGGAACAAAAATTAAGCGATCGCCCGCTTTTAAATCTTTGGCTTTCACCATTTTGTAGTTGCCGTAGATATCTATTAATACAGCAACTTTATGGTCGGGAGTACATTCAAAAGTATTATCCTCTGTTTGAATGCGGCATAAGGATTGAACGCCTTGATCGAAGAAATTGGTAACAGGATAAAAACCTTTGCTAGTTAGAACGCGATCGCCAATCCGAATCTTTTCAATTGGAACTAATCCTGATTCTGTATGCACTAATGCGCCCGCAGGTAAGCATCTGCGAATATTTCCGGCGACGATGGTGACAGCAGCTTCATCTATTAATAAACAGCATTCAACGGAATTTAATTGCCGTCCTACAGCTTTATTTAAAATAGATGCACAACGTTCATAAAGTCCTGATAATTTAACAGGATTGGCAACTCCACCAAAACCTTTTAATTTTTCTCCAGCAGGACGAACATCGCTGAGATCAATAAAGACTTTTATTTCTCCTGCAAACCGCTTATCACTCGATAGTTCTAGTAAAGCTTGATAAGACTGCACCCAACCTTGGCGAGAGTCTCCTACGTGGATGGTGACGCGATCGCTCTCTACTTTAACTTCTGTTTGCTCACGGCGATCAGAAGCCGCAGTAGTGCCAAGTTCACCTTGGTTAGTTACAATCAGACGGTTATGAATCGCTGGCAGTTGGTTGATATATCTTGGTTCAAGGACAGCACCCGTGCCACATCCCATCATCGCAAGATCCATCATTAAACCAAAAGCCCGCCAATCTAGTACATTAGTACTGGTACAGTTATAAGCACCAGAAAAATTTTCTGGTTGTTCGCTCCATTCTGTACCACCAACCCACAACCAACGACCAGAGGGGAGAGCTTTGATTTGGCGCTGCATCTTCAGTATGACTGCTGCTTCTGCCTCTGTCAGCTTCCCTAACTTAATTAATCCACTTAAAGTGCGATCGCACACCTGCTCCCAAGTCTCACGACCTGCTGCTGTACGACGGCTATATGTTCTAAAAAATACAGGGTTAGCAGCAGGTGCAGTTTCAGGGAACTGGGATGTCTGGCGTACCCGCTCAAGCTCTCGAACCATAGGTCAAGTAGTAATCTTTTTTGGACAGATCACGACTATACGCTATTTAGATATAGTGGTAAATATTGAAAATTTTGGGCAGTTGCGCTATATATAGTTGGCGATCGCAGATTATATGTAAAAGATCACAAAGATCTATGGGTTGGGTTGGGCTTAACCCAACCTACATTGGACTAATTTAATCCGCCCAAGTATCGCGCCATTTAACAGTACCTTGAGATGCCAGTATCCAGCGACGAGAAACCAGGTTTTCTCTTAAAGCTGGTTGATTTTCTCGCAACAGAGCATATTTATATGCGATCGCCCCTCCAGCACTTTCATTAAATGGAATTTCACCAAACCACGTATTGGCATTAATATATTCCAGCGCGTAAGCTTTACTAATATCCCAATTACCTAACTCAGGACAGTCCCCTGTTACCACAACCGTCTCACCCGGCTGAGTTTCCAAGCCATTTAACTGTACTCGCACAATAGTTTTTCCTATTACCCGTTCTCCTATATAACTGAGAACAATCATTTCTTTAGCTCCCAGTTGTAACCCTAAAAGCTTGCCTTCCTTTACTTCAAACTGACGCTTGGTGAGCATACAAATATATTCTCCATCCTCTAATTCGGTATAGTGAACATCAATTGTTGTAGGATTACCTTTATTAATTGCTACAAAACAACGAGAGTCACGATAACGCCGTAGATAGCAGTAAATATCAGAAGTAATATATTTTTGTACCTGACTACCTAAAGATACTGCTGGGTTTATTCTTCTTAACTTAGAAAATAATTGTAGTTCTTGATAAAGTTTAGTATCTGTATCCCACTTTTCCATCATCGGACGGTTGTAAGGATCGTTTCCGCCATTCCTATCATCATGGAGATACTGTTCAGTTCCATAATAAATACACGGAATACCACGAGTTGTCATCAGTAAATTTATAGCCAACCGCAATATATCCCAATCTGAATTCAAACTGAGAAAACGCGGCATATCGTGATTATCAATAAATGTAATTAGTTCTGTGGCTGTGTCATATAGATAATCTAAATCAAGAATATTTTGAATTAAATGAAATCCCCCTGCACTATTTTGAGCTAAAGCTGCTCTAATAGCATCACATAAACCAAAATCTAGAATTGTCATTCCAGCTTTATTGGCAAATTTTACAGAAAAACTATCTTGAGGTTTGCTAAAACCCCATTCCCCAAACACAAATAATGAAGGTTTATGAGTTTGTAAATCTGCATTAAACTCTTGCCAAAACCAAATTGGCATATGTTTAACAGTATCAACCCTTAAAGCATCAACTCCTCGGTCTAACCATTGTTTAATAGCTGTTTTAATATAATTTCTAAAATCAGGATTATCTTCATTAAAATCAGCTAATCCTGACATTTCAAAGTTTTCTACTTGCCATTGATTTTCCCAATCTGTTACCTCACCATAATGGTGATACCAATTGTTGGTATCATTATAAAAGTCAGCAATTAATACTCCATCATCATAAAGTTCTCCCTTACGACCATTAATATCAGGGCTACTGTGGTTACAGACAATATCTAGAATCAACTTCATACCGCGCTTGTGTATTTCAGCAATTAATCTGTCAAATACATTGCATTCAAACAAAGAAGTTGATTCATTTTTAGCGACAAATCTGGGGTTGATTCGTTTAAAATCTTTTGTCCAGTAGCCGTGCATCGCTGCACTTTCAAACTGTAAATCTTCTACTTGTTCAAACAAGGGAGAAACCCAAATTGCTGTAACTCCCATGCTTTTTAGATAGTCAAGTTTGTCAATAATTCCTTGCAAATCTCCGCCCCAGTATTTACCCCACTTTTGCCTAGTTGGATCGTAGAGTTCTGGCTTAGAGCCTTCATTGTTACTAGGATCACCATCATTGAAGCGGTCTACAACAATAAAGTAAATTGTTTCTTGACGAAACTCGATCGCTCTTGTAAATAAAAACTCAAACTCTGCATCGTGTTCAGATTTGATTTCTTCGGTATGAAATCCAGCCGCAGCTTTAGCTGCTGCATTGTCTAGGGTAAGGGTTGGTTTCTGGGATTCGGTCATATCAGGTAAATTAATTGATAATCTCAACAATTTTGTCTAGCTGATTAAATAATCCATGACCAAATAAATAAATGCAACTTGATTTAATGTTGCTTAACCTTGCTGTGTTTCAATCAGCAAAGCTGACTTAACTATTTCGTACATTGCTTCAATTTGGAGCATTATTTTTTGCGCCTCTACCGTAGTACCAGAACGCCCCATTGATTCCAACTCTTGACAAAGTTTAGACAGCTTAATAGCTCCTAAATTAGCACTTGCTGACCTCAAGGAATGTGATGTAAGTACCAATGCTGCTAGATCTTTTTTGGCAATAGCAGCATTGATTTCACTTAATAATTGTGGAGCCTCCTCTAGATAAGTATCAATGATTTTCGCCAGTACTTCCTTAGCTCCAGTGCCAAGCATTTGTTGTAAAGATTGCCAAATTTTGGCATCAATTGGATTTGGGCTACTCTCTTGCAACAATGGGGTTGGAGATGTTAGTTGGGATGCTGGCTGATCCTCTATAACACTCTTTTGCGGCTCATTAGTCAAAAATACATTGTTTGGCTGACACTTGCTCAAAGCCTGAATTAGCTCTTCTATACGAATCGGCTTGCTAATATAATCATTCATGCCAGCAGCAAGACATTCTTCTTTGTCTCCTTGCATAGCATTAGCTGTCATGGCAATAATCCAAGGACGCGATTCACTATCCCATTTTGAGCAAATCTGCTGTGTAGCTGATAATCCATCCATTTCTGGCATTTGCACATCCATTAGCACCACATCATAAGGGCGACTGTGCAAAGCTTCTAAAACTTCTAACCCATTGCTAACTATATCGGCTCGATATCCAATTGCTTGTAGTAAGTGTAAAGCTACATCCTGATTCACGCGATTATCTTCTGCTACTAGAATCCGCAAAGGTAACTTTTTAGCAAAGTTTTGATCGATTTTAGGTGGTGTAAAGTTTACTGTTTGTAACTGATATTGTTTGCTAATCTCGGTTGCGCCTTGGGGAGAATTAGAACTTTTTGCAGCAATGATAGTGAAATAAAATATGCAGCCCTGGGATTTAGATCTGGAAAATTGCTCTTCATTGCTAACAACTTCTCTACTATGTATCGATTCCCCAGATAAAATCGCCTTTTGCCAATTTTTAGGAGGATTTCCAGCAATTACTCCGCCACTTTCCAACCACATCTGACCGCCCATTAATTCACTTAAACGCTTACTAATAGCTAGTCCTAGTCCAGTTCCTCCATATTGACGGCTAGTAGATGAATCTACTTGCATAAAAGATTGGAATAAACGTTCCATTCGGTTTTCTGGAATGCCTATGCCTGTGTCTTTAACAGCAAATTGAATTTTGTATAGCCCAGAATCGGATTTAGGCGTGTAAGATTTCGATTGGCTGAGTATTTCTTGTTCTTCTGCTACTAATTTTTGCGCTGTGACTGAAACAATTACTTCTCCTTTGTCTGTAAACTTGACAGCATTACTGAGCAAGTTTACTAATATTTGTCGCAGTCTTGTAGAGTCTCCATTGATTGTGGTAGGAGTTTGAGGGTCTACCAAGTAAGCTATTTTTAATCCTTTATTCAGCGCATTTGATGCCAGTAAATCTAAAGAGCTTTTAATAACTTGCTGGATATCAAAAGGCTGGAGTTCTAATTCAAGTTTGCCAGATTCTATTTTAGAAAAGTCGAGAATGTCGTTAATTAGGGTGAGTAATAATTCCCCACTATTACGAATAATTTCAGCAAATTTGCGCTGTTCTGCTGTGAGATTAGTATCTAATAGCAACCCAGTCATGCCAATAACCGCATTCATCGGAGTGCGAATTTCATGGCTCATGGTTGCTAAAAATTCACTTTTGGCACGGGTAGCAGCTAATGCTTGATCCCGCGCTAAAGCTATTTCATTAGTTGCTTGTTTGATTAAAGTAATATCTTGCGAAGCAACTACAGCACCAAGCTTTTTACCTTGGGGGTCAATAATTGCTTGTCCACTAACGAGTAAAGTACTTACTTCTCCCTGTCCTGAAATAAGAATCATTTCTTCATTGCGAACATTATTACCTTGTAATGCTCGAAATAAAGGTAGATTTTCAGTTTTCATGAGAGTTTTACCGTCAGGCAAATACAATTTGTAGTATTTTGACCATTCGTTAGGCGGAATGGCTTTTTGATCTAAACCATGAAATTGTCTGGCAGCAGGATTAAAGAGAGTTAAAATTCCATCAGCATCACAAGCAACAATTCCAGCTTGTACATTATTAAGAACTGCTTTTAAAAATTCTTGTTCTTGTACAAGCGCTTGTTGTGTATAAGCTTCTCGCAAGGCTACAGTTAAGTAGTCAGCTACCTGTGTTAAAGTGGCAATTTCATGTTGATTCCATTGATGAGGAGTAACAGAGTCAAAGCGGAGCAAACCTACTAATTTTTCTGAATGTTTTAAAGGAATATCTAGTAAAGCTTGTGTGCCAGTTACTTTAATAACATCAGTTAACGGCGCTAAACTAATTTCAGTATCGAGATTGTCAACAATTACAGGTTGACCTTGACGTAAGGTAAATAAATAAGCAGGAGTAGTTTTTAAATCGGCTATAGCATTAGTTGACAGTGGCATTTCTGCTGGTGCGTAGGCGTAGCCCGTCGTAGACATCGCATATACTACACTCAAAATTCCATCGTCATTAATAGTGAAGTAAGCTACCCGAAAATCGGGAAAATTTTCGCTTAATCGTTGTACAGTTTTTTCAATTACTTGCTCAACTGCTAACCCAGAATTAAGCTCACGAGATAATGTATTAAGTAATTTAAGGCGAAGATTTTTTTTATTTAATTCTTGCGTTCTATCCGCTACTTTTTGCTCTAGAGAAGCATATAATAAAGCATTTTGTAAAGAAATAGCTGCTTGAGAAGACAGAAGTTTTAATAATTCCAACCTTTCAGGAGTAAATGCACCACTTACCAGATTGTTTTCCAGATAAAGAATGCCAAGAAGTTGACCTTGGTTAAGAATAGGAGTACATAATACAGATTTGATTTGATTACCAACAATATAAGGATCTGCCAAAAATCTTTCTGTTTGACAAGCATAACTTAAAACTAAATCTTCCCTTGTTCGCTCGACATAATTAATTATTGTTTGTGGTAAAAATTGGCTGGTTTTTACTGGAACTGATGGCTGCAAAACTACTAATTCAGAGTCTACAGACGCTTGGGCTTGAACTATAAGTTTGCCATCTATTGCTAAAATTAAGCTTCCTGTTTGTGCGCCGCCATTTTCAATAACTAACTGCATCAATTTTTCTAATAACTTATCCAGCCTAATTTCTCCAGAAATAGCTTGTGATGCTTTAACTACAGTGGCTAAATCTATTACTGAAGCTGCGTTACTGCTAGTTGTAGTTAGATTGCGATTATTTTCTGGATATACTACTGCGATCGCATTAATTAGTTGCGGATATGTTGACTCTAAATCTTTTATTTTGGCTGTCGCTCCCCAGCGCATATAGTTATTATAAGCTTCGCTCATATAATCTCTAGCAATTCTATTTCTACCTATAGATAGATAAAATTCTGCTGCTCGTTCATTCGCTAGTGCTTCTTCTTGGGTATATCCCTGCTCTCTAGCGTTGGAAATTGCGCGGTCGTAATATTCCATTGCTTTGAAAGCTTCCCCATTTACTCGATTAATTTCCGCTTCTACTAATTCATACTTATGCTGATAATTTGCTGGAGCATGATCCGCCCATTCTTTTAACCTTTGCTGGCTCTCTACTACCTTAGCCATGTAGCGTTTTTGTTCATTTTTTGTAACATTCAAATATTCTGCAAGTAAGGCGAGAGCATAGTAGAAATTATATTCACCCCATACCATCATCGCTCGTACATAAAGGGTGTATTCTTCTGCTTTCATAGCATTGCTTATAGCTTGCTGGTAATCATTAAACAAGTAAGCAAGCATTAATTTATTGAAATAAATATAAAAAACAGCAATAAAACTATTATCTGCTAAAAGTTTGGGTAAAGATTCTATTTCATTAAAGTGTTTACCAATTAAATTATATTTATTGTTTGATATATTTAAAAGATTTAAAACTGTTTGTCCACAAATTTTAGTGTAATTAAATTGGTATTCTTGTTTAAGATTAGCGATTATATTTAAATACTTTTCCTGCTTACTAGCTAGAGATTTTAAATTATGACCTATAAAAAAATGATGTTCGCAGTAAAACAAGGCAGCATGACAAGCTTGCTCAATATCACCAGTATCTAAACCGCTTTGCAAAGACTCATGTAAAATTTTTAAAGTTTCTCTAGTATGTTGTTTCCAATGTAGAATGTTTGCCCCCAGCATATTATATATTTTAGACTTTAATTCTTTGGCATCAAACTTATCTAACAGTTGTAAAGATATTTGAAAAAAATGATGCCCAGTATCTATATCTGCTAATGGGCCACAAAGAATTACACCATAGATGCCATAAGCATAAATAGCTTCTTTAGAATTACCATAATCTTTAACAAGTTGCAGCATTGTAAATACAAATGGTAAACCTAACGGACTATTAGAAATAAAAGCAATTGGACAGAGCAACATTAAAATATTCATAGCTGCTAATTTATAAGGATCATCCATGTTAGGTACATCAAGCAAATCCTCATTAATTAAATTTTGTGGTGCTGTTTTTACCAAGCTTACACCCAACATTTTTAAAACTTGCGTACCTGTATCTAAGACTTTGGCGCAATCATTTTGGGCAATATAAAATTTAATTTTTAAAGCGTATATTTTTGCTCTATCTAAAACAGTTTTAGCGTGTTCTAAAGCAATATCAGAAAGTTGGGTAGCTTGTTCAATATTCGTGTTAATATATTCTGTTTCTATTCTTTCTAAATATAAATCTAGGGTTAGCTGATATTGATAATCCCAAGTATTAGGCGTTAACAATTCTAAACCTGCTCTTAAGTAGCTGACTGCTGGTTTATATGCTGTTGCTGCTTTCGCTTTTTGACCAGCTAAAAGATTTAGCCTTGCTAATTGATCTTTTTCTGGCTGGTGAGTAATTAAATCGCTACCAACATTCAGGTGATTAACAATATCAAATATTTGCTCTTTTATGTATTGAGGTCGGCTATTCTTTAATAGTAGTTGACCTATTTTTAAATGAATGGCTTGTTTACGGTGTTCTGGGATTAAAGAATATGCAGCTTGTTGTACGCGATCGTGCAAAAACTTATATTCAATAACTAGGTTGTCGTGATGCCAGCTAAGATTACTTGCTACTACTGATAATTCAGTAGTAGCAAGTAAAGGAATTTTGTAAGCATTACTGAGGGGTAAAATTAAACCAGCTTGGAGTGCTTCCCAAAGTTGATTGGCAGTAGTAACTAAAGATTTATCATTAATTATTGAAAGAATTTCCAAAGAAAATTTATTGCCTATGCAAGCTGCCAACTTTAAAATATCCTGTGTATTCTGATCTAGTTTATTGAGTTTACCTACCATTAATTGAACAACATTATCTGTTATACCCAAATCATTAATTAATTCAACGTCCCATTGCCAACCACAAAAATTTTTATTGTAAAATAATATTTTTTCTTGATAAATGCTTTTGAGCAACTGCGTTAAGAAAAATGGGTTCCCGTGAGTTTTGTTACAAACTAGGTTTGCTAAATTTTCTGAATCTTCTAAATTACATTTCAACGTATCAGCAATTAATTGGTTAATTTGACTAAAATTTAAAGGAGATAGACTAAGAGTGCTAATAAGGGTATTACTTTTTTTTATTTCATTAATAGTTTGTGTTAAGGGATGAAAATCATCTACCTCATGATCTCGATATGCGCCAATCAGTAATAAATGCTGGCTATTATCGTCAGAAATTATCAATTTAATTAAATTTAGTGAAGCTGCGTCTGCCCACTGTAAATCATCTAAAAATAAAACCAGTGGATGTTCTTGGCGAGTAAAAACACCTACAAATTTTTGAAAAACTAAGTTAAAGCGATTTTGAGATTCTGTCGCACCTAAATTTGGCACATTTGGCTGTTTGCCAATGATCAATTCAACTTCAGGAATTACACCAGTAATTACCTGACCGTTAACGCCTACAGCATCTAAAATTTTTTGTCTCCAATTCTCAATGTTTTGAGAATTTTCTGTTAGTAGCTGTCGGATTAATTCAGAAAAAGCTTGAGTTAATGAAGCATAAGGAATATTGCGTTTAAATTGATCGAATTTTCCCGAAATAAAATAACCACGTCTTTCAATAATTGGTTTATGAATTTCATTGACTAAAGCTGACTTACCAGCCCCGGAATATCCAGCCACCAACAAAAATTCGCTTTTGCCATTATTAATTCTGTCAAAAGCTGCTAAAATTTGAGCAATTTCTTGTTCGCGACCATATAATTTTTGTGGGATTTGCAGTTGCTCAGATATATCATTTATAGCAAGAAAAAATTGGGGAATATTGCCTAAATCCTGAAGATGATTTAAACAAGTTTCTAAATCTGCTTTAATTCCAAAAGCACTTTGGTATCTTTCTTCTGCTGTCTTGCTAAGTAACTTCATCACAATATCTGAAATTACTAAGGGAATTTCTGGGATTAGCTGATGGGGAGGTACAGGCTGTTTAGCGATATGACAGTGAATTAATTCCATCACATCAGTTGTAGGAAAAGGTAACTGTCCTGTGAGCATTTCATAAAATGTTATGCCCAAAGAATAAAAGTCAGTACGGTAGTCAATAAAGCGATTTATCCTACCTGTTTGTTCTGGAGATATATAGGTAAGATTGCCTTCGAGTTGTGTGGGATTAATAGCTGTTTGTGTTTCTCTAGAAAGTAGCGAGGAAAGGCTAAAACCTGTAATTTTTATTTTTTTTTCTTTGAGGTTAACAATAATATTTTCTGGTTGAAGGTCTTGATGAATAATATTATGTTTGTGTAGTTCTTCTAAGCTTTGTACTATTTGAATTGCTAAAGCTAAAAAAACTGATAAATCTATCTTTTGGAATCCGAGAATTTTTTGCAAGGAAATTCCTATAAAATTTTCTAATGTCAATAAATAAATATTATTTTGCTCTTCCAAGGCTAAGGGTTTGATAACTCCTTCTATCTGAAGATTTTTACTAACTGTGTATTCATGTTGTAAATGAGCGATATCTTTTGCTGAAGGATGTTTGCGATTAATTATTTTAAGTAAAATTTGTTGTTTTGATTCTTCTCTTAAACAACGAAAAATAATATTTTTCTTTGATTCAGCGATAGTTTCTATAATTGTATAGTTGGGTATTAATATCATGAGTTTTTGTGGAAAGTCAATAAATATTTGAAAGATTAATACTTTTTAAATTTCATACATGATTTTTATGTATAAAGGATATATTTATAAAATAGTAGCCGTTTGCCAGTAAAATTAATTAGATTGTACTTGCAGCGCGATCGCGCACAGAGTAATATATAGTATTTTTTAAGAGATTCCAGAGAGCAGAATATCTATTTTTGCAAGCAAAGAGAAAAAAACTAACTGTTTTTCTTTTAAACTTTATGTTATTAATAGCTTCTGATCGCCTGTAGCTATATTATAGGAATGCTTAATATACAATGTCTCTTGCACCCTGGCGATCGCATCTTGCAGACGCTCTTGAGCGAAACCGTAGCCTACCTTATGCTCGTTACTTACAACTAGCCACAGTTCGCACTGATGGGCGACCTGCTAATCGTACAGTTGTATTTCGAGGGTTTCTAGAAGATACCAATCAACTTCAATTTATCACAGACTCCCGCAGCGAGAAGGTAGAACAAATCCAGCATCTCTCGTGGGGAGAAGCTTGTTGGTATTTTCCTGAGACACGGGAACAATTTCGGATTTCTGGTGAGCTAACCTTAGTACAAGCTAATCATAGTGATGGCTTATTAGTGCGATCGCGATCTGCATCTTGGCAAAAACTTTCTGATGCGGCTCGTTTACAATTTACTTGGCGCTACCCTGGTAAAAATAGAGCGGAAGACTCGCCAGCGTTTTCGCCACCGTCACCAGACGCAGTTGAACCACTACCAAATTTTTGCTTATTACTACTCGATCCAATACAAGTAGATCACCTAGAATTACGAAGTGATCCACATAATCGCTGCCTTTACCGTCTTGATAGCAATGTATGGTCTATTCAAACAGTAAATCCTTAATAATCAATCAACAATTATCTAGGTTGGGTTGCGCTACGCTTAACCCAACCTACAAACTAATCATCAGCATTGATAATTGATAATTGTTAATTGATCAAATGCCTGCGCCATCTAAAAAGTCCCGAATTATGCCATCATCAACACCGCAACAGGGGGCGGCTCCCACTGGCACTTTTGATGAGTCATTATCTGCCTTAGCTTTATGAAATACAGCAGTTGTCAAAGAAGGTTGCTGCTGTAGCTCTTGCACGTGCTGCTCAAGGGATTCAATTCTGTCGATCAACGCACGAATTACTGCTGCTTCCGAGTCAGGCAAACTACCATGCTCCAAGGGATTTACCCGTACACCAGAGCGGTAAAGAATCCTACCTGGAATACCTACTACTGTGCAATCAGAAGGTACATCGCGCAGCACAACCGAACCAGCACCAATACGGACGTTGCTGCCAATTTGGATATTACCTAAAACTTTAGCACCAGCACCAACTACTACATATTCCCCTAATGTTGGGTGACGCTTGCCGCTTTCTTTACCAGTACCCCCAAGGGTGACACCCTGATAAATTAAAGCATAATCTCCCACAATTGCGGTTTCCCCAATCACGACACCCATGCCGTGATCGATGAACACACCCCGCCCAATTTTCGCTCCTGGGTGAATTTCAATCCCAGTTAAAAAGCGTGCTAAGTGGGAAATAAATCGGGGAATGAGGGGAAGTTTAAATGAGTTTAACCAATGAGCAAAGCGATGAAATAGCAGCGCCTGTAACCCTGGATAGCACAACAAAACTTCCAGCCAGTTGCGGGCGGCAGGATCTCGCTCGAAGATGATACGGAAGTCAGCTAAGAAAGTAGAAAACACTAGGGTTACCACTTTTGGCAAAATAGTCCACATACTATCTTATCGTTATACTGGCGTTTCGAGCGTACTTCTGCCAAAATGCCTAAATTGGTTAGGACTTAGGCATTTGAACCCAAAATTGGTGGTTTTGGGGACTGGTGATTTGAGAAAATCCTGAAATCATCAGCGTTTCGGTACTTTTTAACTTTTTAAACCTGCGTAAGTTCTATTGGTATGAAATTTAAATTTACTCTTGGACAGAAAGAGTATAGTTCCAAGTTTGCCCAGATTCAATTGAACCTACCCAGACTTGATATTCACCTGCTTTCCAATTGGTGTCTGATACACTGGCATCTTTAGTTTTGCCTGTATCGTCACCACAGCGAATAGTATCACCAGGGCCTTTGATGACTAAAGTTGTATCTTTACCTCGGCTATTTACTTTTACTTGCAATCGGGGAAAGTCTTTCTGCAAAACTATGACGTGATCTGGGGCAGGAGCAGAAAAACCGATACAAGGGTTATTATTGCGATCGCGGTTGGCAATTGATGGCAAAGAAAAAGAGCCATTGGTGTAACCTCTAATTTGCGCCGATGATTTCTTAAAACCTGGCGATAAAGTTAACTTACCAAAATTGGCACTTTCGGCTATTGATGGCGCAGCAAATAACCCTGTGGTTAAAGCTAAAATTCCCAAAGATTTTAAAAAACGCATACTGTTACCTTGATGAGCTATTAAAAAATTGATGTTATTTTTTACTAAGAATTAATCTCAATGGTTTTAGTTCCTGTTTTCCTTAAAGCTGGATATTTCTTTATGTAGCCCGCTACAGTATTCTTAGCTGTAAATACCCGCTCAATTTTTTTGGTCGTTTTAAATGAAAATTATGATGTTATGCCTCTTTTAATTTTACTACTTCTAGTATTAGTTGGTAGTTGGTTCTTTTCAGGGGTGCTGGTGTTTTTCCCATTGCAGTTACTCCATGTATTGACACCGCCACCTTGGTTGATGATTACGGGTGCTTTAATTCTGCTATTTTGGTGCTTTGGAGATTAATAAAACCATTACTTTTCTCGAAAATCACACCTATCTTTAGAAGTATATATCTTTTTTGAGAAAGCAAAGAAACAAGGAGTATAATTTCTGTTTCTTTGCTTGTACCTTTTAGAGATTGGCAGAGTGTAATTCTACCTCGACCTCTTTATTAGTTACTGGAGGTAGTACTACATGATCGTCGGGTGATAAAACAGTATGAGGACTCTTGAAAGTTTTTTGAGCATCCAGCTTTTGACACGCCAACATAGTTTTGACGTGTTCTGCTTCGTCATCCCTAATATTCACGAAGACATCGTACAAATTATCAACAGCAGGTCGTCGAGATTCAGGTTTTACGCCAGTTTGAAACTCATCAAACAGATACAGGTCGCCGTCCCTGTAGTAATTGATCGCAACTAAGGGAGCGGGAGCCGCTTTAAGTTCTGCTTCATGCTCTTTTACAAAGGTGTCGTAGGTGTGATGAGCGTGTTCTTCCACCAATTGCATGAAGTTGTAGGCGGTGCGGGGACTGAACAAGTAGAGTGCAACGACTACCCAGTAGTATACAAGTGCTGTGCATTGGGCGAACAAGCGATCGCCCCAATGTTTATTTCCACCTAAAGATTCCATTATGAGTAGGTGGTGCAGTTCATTCCAAGATTCAGCAAAGTGAACTTTTAGCCAATCTGCTTTACGCCACCAGCCAAGGGTTTCATAAAGGTGCAAAACTGATAGAAAGGAAAAATAAGGGACGCGAGCCACCGTTTCTAGGACATAAAAGCGTTGGTAGGCGCGATCGCGATAAAGCGTGTTAATTACAAACACTAGCACGCCTACAAGAAATCTAATCATTTAATCCTCCGTGAGGAGTTATAACGTTAGCTGACACATCAGCCTGGAGAAATGTGTAGTGTTTTTTTTCTCCTATTTCTGATCTTAATGATTCCTGAATAAATCGGCACACCCTTCTAAACAAGTTAATAGGGTGAAGTCCGAACAAAAACTTATTCGGTTTTAACTATTACAACCATAAGTTTTTACTCTCAACAACAAATTAAAATCCCTTCTCTCTCCTCTCCCCTCCCTATTTTAAAGACAGAGGTCGCGCACCTCTAGCTTGATAAAGCAAGCTTTCTAAAATTATGGCATTGGTATTAACATCAACTGCATTATTAACCCCTAATTGAGGATTTTCGTAGCGCCCTGAAAAGTAACCACGATTTGGTTGGATTAAGTTCTGTACCGCATTTCGGAGCTTTTTAGCATAAGGGTCATCATTCATCAAAGCTGACCAAGCAAATGCTGCTTTTGTACTCAAAAATCTTAAGTTAGGAAAAGATTTTCCTGTAACATTCACTGCTTGCCAAGGTTCGCCATTGGAATAAACGCTATAGTACAAAAAATATGGCTGACGGTCTATGCCATCTTCATTGACAGCAGTTAAAATTCCTGTGCGTTCAAATCGTTTTACTTGGGCTTTTAATAAGTTCATTACTTGTGGCTTGACACCATCAGACCAGCCTATTTCTAATCCCCATAATAAATAAGGATCGTTTGTTAGGTAGTTGGTAGCATTTGAGTTTGCAAGGTTACGTTGATCGACTTTGAGGGGAATACCCTCAACCTCAACCGTTTTTACTGGAGGATTATTTAAGGCATTAGTGGCTTGAATATTCCATTGTTTTAAAATATTGGCAGCATATTGTTCATAACCTAAGCGTCCTTCTTGGACAACTTCGATTTTGTTATTCTTGCCTGTAACACCACCATATAAAAAGCCATTTTTGACAAGTTTGGATAAGTCCCAACGTGAGACAATGCGATTAACGCGATCGCTATATTCTGGGTATTGTGTTTTAATTACATACAATCCCATCATAAATCTTGATAAATCTAGTACTGACCAGCCACTTATACCTTTAGGATCAGGGGTATTATTCAATTTACGCATTTGGGCGGTACTGGTACTATAAGCTTTATTAGGTAAGCGAGTTGTTGGTAATGGCAGTTTTTCTAATGTTTGCAACAGCACAGTCATCATGCTGTTAAAGCGTTGTTTATTAATTAATCCCAATTGATAAGCAGCATGAATTCCTAAAATGGCACTACCTTGATCCCATAAAGTTGTCCACTGAAGATTTTCTACAGCATTGACTAACCCAGTTTTAGGGTTCCAATTGCGCTCAAAATATTTCCAGGCAATTTGGGCAGCAGTTTGATCTGCATCTTTAGTTAGGCGGGGTAAGGAAGTAGCAATTGGCTGTTTAATTGGTTGGGTTGATGGAGTTTTAGTAGGGGTTGGTGTTGGTACAATAGGTTGTTTATTAGTTGTGGTTGGTAATTGAGGTGGTGTTGCTGTATTCGATGGTACAAAGGCAACTGGAGAGGTATAACTACTATTAGAAACCCAGTAAGCTCCCGAAGCCTTGCTAATTAAATTGACTTTTTGTGTGGTAGTAATAGGTAAACCACGATTAGCATCTCCTTGGCTAATTGCTTGCCACCAAGGAGAGTTAAGATTAGGTTGATTACTTACTATCGGTTGCTGATTTGTGGTGCGGTATAGTAGTGATTGCAAAATCAGGCTGTTTGTGCTGCTAGTAAAAGCTATTACAGGTTGACTTGTTTGTTCAGAAAAGCCTTCGTAGTAACCTTGTGATGGGTTGTATAAGTCTGTAGTTGCCTGTAATAATTCAACAGTGTAGGGATCTTCGGGATACAAAGCGTTGAGTGCAAAAGCTACTGCGGTGCTAACTGTGCGATCGCTTTTTACAGGTGTGCCATTATTGTCAGTAGTTGCCCAAGGTTGGTTGCCACTAATAACTGTGCTATTAACAACATCTGGCTGACTTGGAATTACAGTTTTTCCTGCTGCTGTGAATTGTCCAGTTTTGCGGTAACGTTCAGTTTGGGCGCGACGAATAGGTTCAAATAGCTGCCTCATTTGCGGGTCTAAACCCAATTCCACACCATAAAGTAAGAAGGGATTGCTTACGGTATACTGATTAACCTCAGTATTTATATCTGGTCTAATACGCTTGGTAGGTACATTAATTCCTTCTATCGAGGCAGTTTGATATTTACCACCTACAGCAGAACGATATACTTCAAATCCCCATAATTGAAAACCACGAGCAGCATATTCTTCATAACCTAAGCGATTTTCAGGATAAACTTCAGTATTGTTATTAATTACTACGGCGCTAGAAAGTCTACCATCTCGCACTACTCGCAGATATGACCACTTAAGAACTAAAGAATCAATAGAATTTGTATATTCTAGATAACAAGTTTTTAAGTTGTATAAAGCTATTAATAAGCGTCCAATTTCTAAAGCTGACCAACCTGTAGTTTGAGATGGCAAAGCTACTGGTTGCAATGAGCGAGTATCAAAACTTCTAGTAGGTAATTCATTACTCACCAGTGGAAGTTTAGCTAAGGTTGTTAATAAAGCTTGTGTACGTTGGTCAAATTCTTGAGCAGAAATAATGTTGAGCGATCGTGCTGTATGTAAAGCTGAAATATAATCTCCGATGCCCCAGATGGAAGATGTTTTAATGTCACTGCGATCGCTTACTAACCCTGTACTAGCTTCATAATTGGCTTGAAAGTAGTTCCACGCTGCCGCAGCATGGCGTTGTTCTTGTACTTTTAAAGGTCTAGCTAATGCTGTGCAAGTAGTTGTACTGGTAGTTTGTGCTAGCGATCGCTCTTTTAAATAAATTGGCAACCAATACTGCAATATTGTACCTATCAGAAGTAAAGCCGTCAGTTTTGACCACTGACGCTGGTTGCTTTGTCGCATCATAGCAAATGAGTAAAAGAATTCCGTTGTGTTTTCCGAGTGCAGGGGAGACTGGGGTAGAGATAGAATTTTTTTTAGAGCATTTGCACACCAAGAGTCGCACATACCCAAAAACAACCCCTTAACTAGACTTCTTGCATTAGACCAATTTTGGATAATTAACCACAGATATCCACAGATGCACACAGATAAACACAGATGTAATTAATGATTGATCGCAAGAAGTCTACTATCCTTTTCTTTCTTATGACTGGCTTTTCAGTCATTTATGTTGCCCAGTTGAAAAAATATTTTACTGTGTTGGACATTGTTTTCACTGCCGTAGCTGGTTAAACTAAGCGATCGCACATGAGATAAAAAGGGTTTACCAATCACATCCACTACTTTTAAAATAGGCAATTGGCGTTCTAGAATCGACTCAATATTTTGCCACTGAAGATATACATAGCCATCGTTGGGTTGTGGTAAAGGTGCGATCGCTTCTTGGAATTTTTCACTATTGAGCAAAGAATTATCGCTTGCTTTGAGTGCTTGATCTATTGCTTCTACAGAACTAGCGAAAATCTCATATTTCCCTACGTTGGTGTGGACTCCTTGAACTTGTGCTTCTAGTTTCATCACCTTTTGAGTTTTCCCGTTACTTACAGGAACGGTGATCAGTTTTGTCCAACCGATAATTGATTGATTATCTAATGGTAACGAGCCAACATTAAATCCTTGCTGCTTGGCAACAGTGTCTAAATGAGCAATTCCCTCGTCAGCAATATGCGATTTTTCTGCAACAAATATCCAATCTGGTTCGCTGCGATCGCTACGAGGTAGCATTCCTAAAGCATATTCACCTTGCACCCAGCTAAAAATCTCTTCTGGTAAAGAAATTTCCCAAGACTTTTGTATAGATACTATTGATTGGTTGAGTAACTGCGATAGGGTATGATCGCTTTTCAGTGTTGCTGATATTTGGTTCCAAAATTGAGTTAAATCGTTACCAGCAATACCGAGAAAGCTCGAATTTGGTAGATACTGCAAGGCTGTAACTGGCTGAGACAAAGCTGGAGGAGTTGCAGTAATATTCTCTTGGTTTGCTGCAATTAAAGATGTATCTGCTATTAATCCTTGGCGGTTTATTCCCAGTGCGATCGCTAAACTTCCAAATGGTTGAGAATTTTCTGCTGTCGAATCATCATTTCCCAACCCAGCTTTGACGGCTGGAAGATTAACAAATGTTAAACCAATTTTTTGATCGCTTAATTTTTCTAAAGCTTGTTGATATTGACTAGAATCATTGAGATTAGCAACTTGGACATTATTAATCGCATCGCGCAACACTTTAGGATGATTGCCAAATAAGACAAAGCGATCGCCCACTACTGCGGTTGTCAGATTTGTTAAAGATTTAGCTTTACCACTAACTAATGGCGGCTGATTGCTGTAAATCAGCTTTACACCTTTATATTGTTCAAATACTAAATTTGCTCCTGCAACTGTTTGTTTCTGCCAAAAAAGTTCTAAAAACTCGCGGCTACGTTCAGCATTTTTGGTAGTAACTGCTAGTAAGTAGCCTGGTTGTAATCCATTATCGCGGTTGCGGTCAATGTCAGGATTCGTTAGCGCCCAAGTGATTTCGTCACCTAACCAAGGGTGGATATCTCGGTAGTATTCTAGATCTGTGCCTGCTAGTAAACTTTCTTTAATTTGGTTAAGTTCAGCGCGCGATCGCCTACGCTGTGTTACAGGAGCAACCACTTGGCTAAATGCCTCCAAGCGTTCTGGATTTACTAGCAACGACACCATCACAGGTGCTTGTTTTGGCACAAATATAGCAGCCGTTGGGTTACTTGTAGCACTACCTTTGAGGAGATTGAGCGGACTATTAGAAATCAACCAGTAAAAGCCACCAGCGCCCAGTAAAAGCAGCACTAGCACACCAGCTATCAAGGCAGAGAAAAATAAGCGTAGTTTCATATTGTGAAATTTAGTAGAATCCCTGCGACTTTAGCCCAAGGAGTGTCAAAGAAACTCATACATCTAGAACAACATCAGGAAGTAACTTATCCACTTCAGCACTCATTTCCTCTGTATAAGGAACAAGTTGGGATGGATTTTTCATGGCATCCTTGATCAGGGTGTTGAGAAAAACGCTGATCATCAAACTTTCAGTTTCTTCATCATCCTCAATGTTGCCAGTATCTAGCATAGATACAACTCAGTATTAATTTATGTCTGCTCAAAATTTTAGCCAACCTGTTACCCAGATTAGTGTCGAAGAATTAGCCCAACGGTTAGCAGGGTCTACCGAAGACTTGCAATTAGTGGATGTCAGAGAACCACAGGAAGTCGCGATCGCATCTCTAGAAGGATTTGATATCTTACCCTTAAGCGAATATGCAGAATGGTCTGACCAAATCCATAGCCGTTTTGATCCAGAAAAAGAGACAATAGTAATGTGTCATCATGGCATTCGTTCTGCGACTATGTGCCAGTGGCTAATGAATCAAGGTTTTACTAATGTCAAAAATGTAGCTGGCGGTATTGATGCTTACTCAATTTTGGTAGATCAATCAATACCTCAATATTAACTACTCTATTCTGCGGCTAGAGGAATTAGCCGCTCCTTGATTTCATTCCCACTATCTAGAGACTTAAATAACTTATAGTTAAACAAACATCTGGGAGTAACCTCTGGTTACTAAATTTCCGAGTACCAGCAACATTTAATACAGCCAGAGGCTCTAAACATAGATTAGATGTGTTTGCTTGGCTAATTTGATAAGAGGGTGGAATATATTATCACGGCTCCAAAGTACATTTTGTCAATAATTCCAATTGTTTTAAAAATTTGATTCAATTTAGCTGCTTTAACAAAGTCTATGCAAGTTAGTTTGACAGATCGGCAACAACGTATTCTCTGGGCAACTATCCGTCACTATATAGCAACGGCAGAACCAGTGGGTTCTAAGGCTTTGGTGGAAGAATATAACCTCAGCGTTAGCCCCGCGACGATTCGCAGTGCAATGGGAGTTTTAGAAAAATCAGGATTACTTTATCAGCCTCATACCTCTGCGGGACGAGTACCGTCTGATTCTGGATATCGGATGTATGTTGATAAATTGATTAAACCTGAAGATGCTTTGGGTCGTCAGGTGGAACAGTTATTTACAGAACGTCTAAATTGGGACGATTGGAGTATAGAGGCGCTGCTACGAGGATCAGCGCAAATACTGGCAACACTTAGTGGCTATATTACCCTAATCACAATCCCTCAAACCCGTACTAATCGCTTGCGACATCTACAGCTAGTGCAGATTGATCCAGGGCGGGTAATGCTAATTGTAGTGACAGATGCTTATGAAACTCAGTCTGTGTTAATGCAGTTACCGCCAGCAAAACTAGGTGATACCCAACCGGATACCGAAATTATTGAGCGAGAGTTGCAAATTTTATCTAACTTTTTAAATAGTAATTTGCGGGGGCGATCGCTCTTAGAATTAGCAACACTAGACTGGAGTGAGTTAGACCGAGAATTTCAACAATATGCTGTTTTACTAAAAACTTTGTTGCTAGATTTAAGCCGTCGCACTGCTAAACCTGCTGCAACGCAGATTATGATTCGTGGAGTTGCTGAGGTGTTGCGTCAGCCAGAATTTTCTGAATTGCAACAAGTGCAAACACTTTTACACCTACTGGAAGATGAACAAGATCAGCTATGGTCTTTAATCTTTGATTGGTCTGAACAAGAAACGCCTGGGAAGCGGGTAAGTGTGAGAATTGGCGCAGAAAATCCCTTAGAACCAATGCGGACTTGTGCGCTAGTATCTGCTACTTATCACCAAGGTTCTGTACCAGTAGGTAGTGTAGGGATTTTGGGGCCAACTCGAATGTTATATGAGAATGCGATCGCACTTGTAGAATCTGCCGCAGACTACTTATCTGATGCCCTCACAGAACCAGCATAATAGATTGGGTCATTGGTCATTGGTCATTGGTCATTGATAATTGATTACTCCCACCTACTTAATTGATTTTTTCAAGAAGATAATGAGCAGAAAAATAGGATTGGGGTTGTTATGGGTGGGGTTGGCAGTTTATGCCTTTTTTATTGCTCCTCCCGATCAACTAAACACCTTTGAACTGATTAAAAATTTGATTGCTGGCAATTGGCAAGGTATTAATCCCATAGTTGTAAGTTTATTCAACCTTCTAGGGATTGTGCCAATGATCTACGCTTGTCTACTATTTATTGATGGTAGGCAACAAAAGATCCCTGCTTGGCCATTTATCACATTCTCTTTTGGAGTAGGTGCATTTAGTTTGTTGCCCTATCTAGCACTACGAGAACCTAATACTGAATTTACTGGAAATAAAGATTTACTCTTAAAAATTGTTGATTCTCGTGCTTGTGGAGTTTTTATCTCTTTAGCCAGTATTGCTTTAATAGCATACGGTTTAATTGGTGGCAATTGGCAAGATTATATTTACCAGTTCCAAACCTCCCGCTTTATCCATGTTATGAGCATTGATTTTTGCGTTCTGTGTTTTTTGTTTCCCTCTATTTTAGGAGATGACATGGCACGACGCGGGCTTAATAATCCCCAAATTTTTTGGGCAGTATCATTAATTCCCTTATTCGGCGCATTAGCTTATCTCTGCTTGCGTCCCCCTCTACCAAACCCAGGTAAAGAAGTATTAACAAATCAGCCCTCATCAGCTAGCTCTACCTAATTTTTAAGCATTATCGTAGGTATTACGCACCAAAATTTCGTTCAAAACTCAACGCATAAACTAACTCCCCTCCCCTTAATAAGGGGAGGGGCTGGGGGTGGGGTTCTACGTTTAATCACGTTGACATACTTATAAAGACAGAAGTTGCTAGCCGATTTGTAATTTAAATTGAATATCAACTTCATACTATTTTTAGTCAACAATATGATTAGAAAAATTACCTTATGGTCGCTATGGGCGGGATTCATTATTTATGTAATATTTTTCGCTCCCCCTGTACAACCAGATACCCTCACATTATTAAAAAACTTATTTACTCTTAACTGGGCAGAAATTAACCCAATTATCTTGTCCTTATTCTCTCTTGTTGGTATCTGGCTACAAATTTACTGTTGTCTGCTATTTTTTGATGGCAGAATGCAAAAGATACCTGCCTCACCTTTTTTGTTAGCTTCAGTAGCAACAGGAGTACTTGGCTTAATACCTTATTTAGCGCTACGTGAACCTAATCAAGAATTTGATGGAAAAAAGGATTCATTGCTAAAACTGGTAGATTCTCGCTGGACTGGTGTTGCTCTTAGTTTAAGCACTATTTTATTGCTAGCTTACGGTTTAATAGCAGGGAATTGGGCAGATTATCTTCAGCAGTTTAACAGCAGTAAATTTATTCATGGCATGAGCATTGCGTTTTGCCTATTCGGCGTGTTATTTCCCACTATTTTAGCCGATGACATGGCGCGTAGAGGTTGGAAAAATCCCCAGGTTTTTTGGGCTGTGTCTCTTTTGCCTTTACTCGGTTCACTAGCCTATCTTTGCTTGCGTCCTGCTTTGTCAGAATCTAGTGTTAAGACAGGTTCTCATCAGCAGCAGCTAATTTATAAATAACGTTGATTTGGTTAGCTAGTTTGGTGCAGGATTATGTTAAGAAAAATTGCTTTATCCTTAATTTGGATAGTATTTGTTAGCTATACAGTATGGCTAGATCCTCTTAGTAAACCTGATACATTACCCTTAGTTAAAAAGTTGTTGACATTTCAGTGGGAAGAAGTTAATGCCATTCTAGTTGCCATTTTTCTGCTGATGGGTGTTTGGCCGATGATTTTTTCTTGCTTGATGTTTGCTGATGGGACTAGGCAAAAAATCCCTGCCTGGCCTTATTTTCTTGCTTCAAATTTTACAGGGGTACTTTGCCTTTTACCTTACTTAATTTTGCGTCACCCAAACCAAGACTTTATCGATCAAAAAAATGATGTGATTAAAATTTTAGATTCTCGCTCGACAGGGATTGCTTTACTTTTAAGTACAATAGCATTAGTTGTATATGCTATTATTTTTGGAGATTGGCAAGATTATAGTCAAGAGTTCCAAAATATACATTTTGTTCACTTGATTAGCTTAGATTTTTGCTTGATGTGTGTAATATTTCCATTAACATCATTATTTGATGATGATATGGCACGTCGGGGTATTAATGATTCCCGAATCTTTTGGGCAACAGCGTTAATACCTTTATTTGGCCCACTGGTATATTTATGTTTGCGTCCTGCTTTAATGGAGAGAACAGAAAGAGAAATTATACATTTAGCTGATACTTTCAGCCATTAGGAGCTAATGCTCACTCAATTCGTAATGTTAGACGGACAGAACTGTTAATACCGCTAGGCGCTCTCCAGGTAGAAAGCCATTGTTTAATTAATTCAATTACGGCTGCTTGTTTGAAAGTTGAAGTTTCTTGTTCCCAGATAATTTGTTGTACCCGTCCGCTAATATCTACTATAAAGTTAAACACCAATTCACCGCTCAAACCACTAGGTAAATTTACGATCATTAAATGCTGCATCATCCCAGCAGCAACGGCTTCATCTAAGCCTGTGATGCTAACAATTTGTAGCTGAGGTTGCAGTGCTGCTATGATGTTGTTTAGATCTTCTTCAACTTCCTGATTGCTAAAATTGCCATCGGTCAAATTGAGAGTAAAACTCTCTTGCTCCTGAGCAACAGGTTCAGTAAAATCTGCGTTAGAGTTGGGTTGAGTAGGTACTGTTTTGGATGAATAAGTAGCTTGGGATTGGCTAGAATTTTGAGAATTAGTAGGTTTTTCTTGGGGTAATATCTCTGTTGCTAAGTTAGGTAATATTGGCGATCGCTTACTAGGCTTTTCTTTACCTCCAATCTGATATCGTAATCTCAGGTCTTGATTAGGAATGGTGTCAACTTCTGTTAGCTGTATTCGTACAATTTGACCTGCTTGTGCAATTTTAATGGCGTGAGATGTAGAGTGTAAATTCGTAATCCCTATACTAGAATTAATCTCGACTGTGAGATTAATTTCATTTTTACGGCGCATAGGTGGTGGCGTGGCTGTAGGATTAATTACTATAGCTTTAGTAAGCTGATTAAGATTCCTATTTCCATTAAGTTGACTTGGAGAAAAGTAGCTTGATGCTACGCTCATTGGTAAGACAAACTCATAATCACCATTGCTGACTTCATTACAATCTTCACCCACAAACTTAAGACAATCGGTGTAACAAATTGTAATAACAATTAAGTCACCAGGCTTGATGTCTGCCAGGTGCTGTGTAAAAATATTTTGCCAATATTGTTTTAATAAACTAACTGTCTGTTGTTGGTTACTGGTTAGTTCAGAGGTAGATTCAGATTCTTGATCTATTTTAAGGTTATATTTGATAGTGCGATCGCCAATTTTAATCTCTATGGCATCCGTTTCTGCTTCTTCAGGTAGTGGAAAAATATAGACAGCATCTAAAGTTTTATTAAAAGGGTTCTCAAAAGTTTGCGCCACCTGCACTCGTGACACATTGCCAGCAATTTTAGCTTTGACTTCTGTATACTTTAGGGGAAAGATCAGTATTTGTGTACCAATCCGAAAATATAATCCCCCTGCTGGGTGGTTTTGTTGAACTGGTGTAATCATATTCATCACAGCTTCGCTCAAACTTTGGGCAAATAACTAGCTGTTAGCGCTGCCCTTTTAAGAACTATTTGGGTTGATTGACTCATATTAACTTTGAAGTGCTGATCAATTCCATGAAAATTAAAGAATAATTAAGCTGTTGTAAAGCTATACCAGTACTTGTCCGAGTAAAAACACTTAGATAAAATTAGCTAAAGTTGATCAGCTTACTTTCTGTTATTCAGTATACTTTGATTAAAAAAATTAAAATAATTCATTTTTACTCAGTTTCAATCCAACCTTGATATTAATACGTACTTTTAGGCTATTTTTTGTCTCACTTTTTAAAAGTGTGGTTTGTAAAGCAAGAATTTATATTTGAATTTTGGTACTTTATTAGCAATTTATTGCTTTAATTGTATTTTTTCATACCATTGCAGCACTGGTTCAGTTAAAGTTTTACCATTTTGAATAATTCTTAGCTCTCTCCTATTAAGGATATAACGGTTACTGCCGCTAACGCCAACAAACTGTTGACCGCTATTACTGGGTACGGATAGTACAATCTTGTTGGAGCTATTATTTTTTGTAACACCAACAAAAGTGAAACTCCCACTCTCACTTGCACATATTTGAACTAAATAGTTTCTGGTTTCCCCAGAACGGTATACATCAGTATTAGGTGGACATACCTCTTTAAAAAACTGGGCTATTTCAAGATTTTTTTTAGTAAATGAATTAGCCGAGATTGGTAAACTTACTTGCGTAATATCTACTATATTTTGTAACTTATTATTACTAGATGATTCGCTGCTAGATGGTTGTACAGATTGAGCCGAAGGTGTGAGCAACAGTAATGCACCTGCACCTACTAAAAACAGTTGCAAGACTGATTTCTTAATAAATTCAAGTTTGACGTTTAACATAATTTTACATTTGTAGCCTAATTGCATTACGCTGATCAATGATTAAGGCAATTCTATGAATAAAACTTAGTATCAAGTTAAGAATATCACTTAACTTTGATATATAGTGCTTTGCCTCTAAATGTAGTAAGTAGGTGGACATAAATAAACGTATAATGATTTTCCCAATCGCCAGTCCCCAGTCCTAGTCATCGCAGGTAACGTTTAATTTCACCCACATACTTACAACCCATCCCCAAGTCTTCCGCAACTTTGAGAGGGTGCGAGGTAGCGCGGGCAGGGAAATTTTGTACTTCACTAACTTAAAATCTGCTGTATAACTTGATTGTTGAGCAGTTATTTAACCGAATGATAGCTATAGTATGCCCAATATAAATGATTTAATTACTTAAAAATCTTCATATTCGCTATCTATCTCCACATCCAGGGTGTCTTCGTCAAAGCGAACGTATAAAGTATTAGGATGGCAGCACACTTGGCAATCTTCAATATAAGACTGCTGCCCGCCAGCACTAAAATCAACAAAGGTTGAATTAGTTTCGCCGCAATAGGCACACATATATTCTGCTGTTGTTTGCATTTAATTTATTTTTAATAAAAAATTTTGATTGGCAAATATTTTTAAGTGCTAAGTATGTTGACACTCACGTTGGGTGACAGTGTGCCGATAGCGAAACATCTGCTCTAATCTAGAGTTTACCCACCAGCCTAAAAGCAACTCGGCAAGCCAACCACCAGGTATTTTATATGCGATCGCATCTGTTAGTCTTGTTTTACCATTTTCTGCTTCAAATTGATGTTGATGCACCCAATACTCCATTGGGCCAGCAATTTGTTCGTCAGTAAATAGCCGATGTTTTTGGCATTCGGTATGACGCGCCAACCATTGTATCGGAACTAACCCTAACCACAAGCGAAATTCAGATATCGCACCAACTCCTAAACCACCCTGACGGCGAATGATTTGAACTGGTTGCCAAGGCGGGGTAAGAATTTGTAGTATATCTGGTCTTTCATGAAAACTCCAGACAACTTCCACTGGTGCATCAATTAACGACGAGTGTTTGAAGTGAAGCATTGTTAATTGGGGATTGGTGATGGGTGAAGTGTCATTGCTAAAAGCTAACTGCTAAAAGCTAATTGCTAATTGTTAATTGATCATTGTTAATTGTTTCTCAAGTGTTGCTTGAGGTAGTGGCCCAAGCAGGTGACTCCAAGGCAAAACTTGCTTTGTTGACCAATTATTATGCACATAAAAATCCATTTCTGGTAACTGTCCACGCAATTCTTTAAAGGCGCGGCGGAAACTACCGATTGAATCACCGTACTGGCGTGTGAGTTCTAATAAATGGGATAATCTGCGATCGCCTCTAGATATTAAAGCTTGAATTACTGACCAATTGTAGCTTTCTGGTCTAAAATCAATTCCGTGCGATCGCAATTGTTTCTGCAAAAATTGTAGCCGCTTTTCCGCACTACGACTCACTCCAAACCACTGAAACGGTGTATGCGCTTTCGGGACAAAAGTACTACATCCCAGAGTCAGACGTAAACCAGGTGCAGCTTTCTTGATATCTCGCATCATTGCTACGGTTTGATCTAAATCCTCTGGTTCTTCACCAGGGATGCCCACCATACCATAAAGTTTCAAGTTACTTAATCCACCTGCTTTAGCATTAATAGCTGCCTGGATAATCTCATTTTGCTCCAGCTTTTTATTGATAATTTTCCGTAGTCTCTCAGAACCACTTTCTACAGCTATTGTGAGCGATCGCGTATCCCTTTTAGCTAAAGTTTCTGCTAACTTCACAGTTACAGTATTTGTTCGCACTGAAGCAATATTTAAGCGTATGCCATCATATTGTGGCTGGCTTAAATATGAAAGCAAATCTTCAAACTCTGGGTGCTGGGTTACAGATGCCCCCAATAATCCCAACCGATGAGTAACAGCTAACCCTTTTTCAATCGCTGGAATTAACGATTCTTCCATACTCGCTGTGCGAAAGGGTAGTGTTAGATAACTCGCTAAACAAAAGCGGCACATTTCTGGGCAACTACGCACCACTTCTACCATATATATATTTTCCCATGCTGCCTTTTCTGTTACCACAGATGAAGCAGATAAAACATTACCTCTGTAAGTTTGTTTCTCTACATATTTAGGAATGGTATTATCTATGGGGTGGATTAACTCAATTTCATCGTTTGAATTATGATATTTCACTTCATACAAACTAGGAATATAAACCCCAGGAACTTGAGCTAAACGCTGCAATTGAGTTTGCCTTCCAGCGTTTCGCACTTCTTTATATGCTTCAATAAAATTTCCTAGCAGGTTTTCCCCATCTCCCAGCAAAATTACATCAAAAAAGTCAGCAAAAGGTTCAGGGTTAGCAGTTAATACTGGGCCACCGCCAAATACTAATGGTTGGTCATCAGAACGAGCCTTAGCTCGTAAAGGAATTTCTAGAAATTCAATTAAATTTAAGATATTTATATAGTCGAGTTCCCAAGACATAGAGAAACCAACTAATTCAGGCTTTCTTGGTAACTGCTCATGAGTATCGGTAAACAGGCGACTCACCTGTAAATCAGGGCGCGTTGCTAAAGATGACCACACTACCTGATAACCCAAGCTAGTAATACCAACGCTATACTCGTTAGGGAATGCAAAAATAAGCTCAATAGCATCAGCGTTAGGTGTTGCTGGGCTAAATAGGAGGCGTTCAAAGCTAAATACAGATGCAGTCACAGGTTGATAAAATTTAGGCTACTATTTATTCATTTACTATCTTAAACAATATTTTTATAAAAAATAAGTATAGGCACTTAATAGCTTTTATTTATTAATAAAATAATTACTCCTGTGGTTGATCAAATCAGCATTGTTTACAACAATTATTAGTTTTGTTAAATGATTTTTCATCATAGACAAAAAATCATCTATGCTTAAATCACTAATTTTTTATCTTTTTATCTAAATAATATTGTTTTTTTAATTATCAATATTTTACTGTTAAAATCAATATCTTATAGATTACAATTAAAAAAATATTTCTTTAGGTGAGTAGACGGTAACTTTGGAATAAGTTATTTAAGATCCGAAAGATGGTGGCAAAGGAGGATGCAAATTATTTTAACTAGAATTACACCAAGCCAAAAATTATTGAGCCTGCATCCTTTCAAGCGATTAGGTTTTTGCGGGTATTGTCGCGCGTTGGTTGTAATGCTTGAGACAATTGAGTGAGGTGAGGTAAGAGATAGAAATGTATATTCAGAAAGATGAATTTAAATGTAATCGCAGTAAAATAAACAAGGCACAAATTCTGATCCCAAGCTTTAGAATAAACAAAAAGTAAGAGCGAGTAATAGGCTGGCTTGCGGTGAAACTAAGGAGTTGACGTGTCAAAGTTCTTTCCAAAGCTCAAGTTTCCATCAGATAAATTGCATGACTTAACGTCAACAGCATCTGAATCGACCTCTGGCACAGACGTGGACAAAGAAAAACAGGATAAATGGACATCACAGCTTCAGCAATTGAAGCAAGGCGTAAAGCAAGCAACGTCGTTTTTAAAACGACAGAGATCTTCTGACGAAAAAGTTGCTCCGGTGTCGAATCAGCAGTCTAATCGTAAAAAGTGGTTGGTTGCTCGCTACTTAGTGTTATTGGCGGGTTTGGGTATTGGTGGCGGCGCGATCGCACTAACTGTCGGTGCGTATTGGCTAGATAGCAAATTGCCTGATTCGACGGGCGATGTTTTAACTTATGCTCGACCAGAGACATTAACGATTAAGGCAGTAGACGGTTCAATCCTCAAACAATCTGGGCCTGTTACCGAAGAAAAGCTAAAAATTTGGCAAATTCCCCAAACTCTAATTGATGCCTTTATTGCCATAGAAGATCGGCGCTTCTACCAGCACGAAGGCGTAGATTATCAGGGCATTCTCCGCGCGGCTGTCTCCAACTTATACGCGGGAGATGTGGTGGAAGGTGGCAGCACACTTACCCAGCAACTAGCTAGAATTGTTTTTCTAGACCAGCAGCGTAGTATGTTGCGTAAGCTCAAAGAATTTCGGATGGCTCAAAAAATTGAGCAGAATCTTACCAAGGAACAAATTTTAGAACGCTACCTAAATTTGGTATATCTCGGAGAAGGTGCTTACGGAGTTGCTGATGCAGCTTGGGTTTACTTTAGTAAGCCACTAAAAGACCTGACATTATCAGAAATGGCAACTTTAGCTGGACTACCACCCGCACCCAATGAATACTCACCGTTTGCGAGTCAAGAACTAGCCCTCCAGCGTCGAAACAGAGTATTGCAGAGAATGCAGGAGGCTAATTACATTTCTGCCGCAGAAGCCAAAGCCGCAATGAGTGAACAATTGATCCTCAAACGTAGTCCCCTAAGAAGGATGGAGCGCAAAGCTTCCTACTTTACTGAATATATTGAAAAAGAACTGCCTAATTACGTTTCCCCCAAACTCATCAAAGCTGGAGGGATTACTGTTGAAACTACCCTGAATTCAGAATGGCAAGAGCAAGCTGAAAACGCCATCAAAAAAACCATAGAAGAAAATGGTCGTTACTCTAATTTTGAGCAAGCGGCTTTGGTGGCAATTGATCCCCGAAATGGGAACATCAGGGCAATGGTAGGAGGAAAAGATTTTAACGATAACCAATTTAATCGTGTTACGCAAGCTAAACGCCAGCCAGGATCTACTTTTAAAGCATTTGTATACACAACAGCGATCGCCGCAGGTTTTACTCCATACCGAGGATATGTAGATGCCCCCATCACTGTAGACGGCTATACACCTAAAAACTACAGTGAAAGCTATAACGGCTGGATGTCCATGCGGGATGCCCTGATTAACTCAATTAACGTAGTTGCCTTAAAAGTTTTGCTTGATGTGGGATGGCAACCCATGATTGATATTGCCCACAAAATGGGAATTGAATCTGAACTTCAACCCATTTACTCCTTACCATTGGGCGGATCTGAAGTTAACCTGCTGGAACTGACAAGTGCTTACGGCACTTTTGCTACCAATGGTTTACATACTAAACCGAGTGGTATTCGTCGGATCTTGAATCATCGCGGCGAAATAATTTATCAACAGAAATTTACACCTGAGCGTGCCATAGATGAAGAAACATCTGCGATCATGAATTGGATGCTGCGAGGAGTGGTAAATGAAGGCACAGGTCAAGCTGCCCAGCTAGTAGACAGACAAGTAGCTGGTAAGACTGGTACTACTGACGAAGCCCGCGATCTCTGGTTCGTTGGTTACATTCCCCAGTTAGTAACTGGTGTGTGGTTAGGAAATGATGACAACCAACCAACTAACGGTAAAAGCACTACAGCAGCCTACACTTGGAATCAGTTCATGTCCCAAGTAGTTAAAGAAGTACGCCCTGAAAAGTTTGTACCTCGTCCAGATAACTTAGAAAATCGCACAGCAAACATTAAAGTGCAGCCGATTCAACCTAAAACTGTTCTTCATGGCAGTAGAGCCTTAGAGTATAGCTCTAATGAGGAGAATTCCGCCTCTACTCCTAGTCGCCGCCGTCGCTATAGACTCTATCGTTATTAAAATGTTGATTTAAACTTGAGGAGAGTAGTTTTTAAAAGACGATTAACTCAGTCAATCAATTAATCAAACCTGTGGAAGATAGGATGTGCTTTTTTGTTTTGGTAGGATAACCGAAATAGGATAAGGAGTTTACCAAAATATGAATTTACTTTTAGAAGTTGCCACCAATCAGCCTCATTTTCCAGTTTCTGCGACAGCAGTATATGCAGTTGGTTTTGTTGCCGCTGTAACCATTGGATCAGTTGCTTGGTATAATTCCAAGCGCCCTGTAGGTTGGGAAGACAAGGAACGCCCTGATGTTGTGCCTGAAGTTAAAAAAGAAGCAAATCCTGGTTTGGGTGAACCCAAATAAATATGCTCCCACCGCTAGCCCTTGGGGTATAGCGGGGGAGAGCTTAATCAATTAACAATTATCAATTAAACTCAATAAAGGTTGCTTTCAATAGTTGAGGAGCTTTACTCAAGAATTACCGTAAAATTTACGGTAATATTTGCTGATATAAATTTCCGCAATTAGCGCAGAGCCAAGTCAGAGCTTAGTGTTACGTTCAAACTAGCTGAGGGATTAAGCACAACAGCATCAGTTTTGTTTGAACCTAAAAGCACTCCACTGGCAGCCCCCGCCCCAGCACCTATTAAGACTTCTCCAACTCCAATTTTTTTATCCCCAGTAACACCGGAGATACCAGCCGCAGCCGCAGCACCAATAGCGGCATTTTTCAATACAGTACCTGTATTAATGCCCCCTTGTGATTCTTGAGTTTGAGCAATGATGTTTGAAGTGGCATTGATCGCTTGGCGGCGGTTTCCATAAAAAACTATTTCTCTAGCAACAAACCTAGCCCCACCATTAACTGGTTGCAATTCACCAACTACCTCTGTACCCATAGGAATTAATAAAGCTCCGCTACGCGCTCTGACATTACCTGCAACTTGGAGAGTAAGGGGAACTGGCAAGGCTTGGTTAGCAGGTACTACAAGTTTCTGTGAGCTATTGTAAGTCAGAGGTAACGTTGTGCCATAAGGAATAGTTATCCCAAGTTGTTGTTGGGTTCTGCCTTTAAAGATTGATTGAGCCGCAGCAGGAGAAGTGGTGATTATAGGTGCGGCTGCACTAGCCAAGATTGATAAGGCGATTAGTGTAGATGTTCCAGATTTAAATGGGTGGCGAGACATAGAAAATATCCTCTTGTAATAAAACGCTTATTCTGATTACCTAGACGCACAGCAGCTAAATTTGTTTCTGAAAAATTCGCTTTTTTGAGGGATTATTAGTAAACAGTAAACAGTTGTCAGTGAACAGTTATCAGGCTTTTGGTGGAGATTTACACCTTTGATTAGGGGGGGGTTCTGCTCACCTGTGGAGGCTTAAATCCTGATGCGTGGAGCTTGCTCACTGATCATTGTTAATCTGGGCAATTTTGCTGCTGATGATCTGACGTTACTTTAATAATAAAAGATCAAGGAAAATAACAAAAGGTGGTGTGTGGTATGGTCAAAGGAAAAAATTCCTGGTCGAATGAAGTCAATGACATTATTCGTGGCGCATCAGGGGGTTTTTTGTTTGGCATTCCCCTACTTTATACAATGGAAGTCTGGTGGATTGGCTCGTATACTGAGTATTCACGGATGCTGACTGTGCTTGGTTGCACTTTTGTAGTTGTTTTTCTGCTGATTCAAACTGAGGGCTTTCGCAAAACTAAGGCTTTGCGGTTAATTGATACAGCGATGGACTGTATTGAAGCACTTGCAATAGGAATTATTTGTGCCACTTGTATATTAATCTTGTTGCAGGAAATTACTTTCAGTACTCCTGTGAAAGAGACGCTAGGAAAATTGATTTCGGAAAGTGTCCCGTTTGCGCTGGGGGCGGCGTTGGCGCGTTCTTTTTTGAGTGGCGATCGCTTTCAATCTCCTAGCAATCAGGAAGATGGTAGCATAGGTAAGCCTCAACAATTAGTATATCAAAGTACTATCAATGCGGCTTTTGCTGATATTGGCGGGACTTTGATTGGCGCTACGATCATTGCTTTTAATATTGCGCCGACAGATGAAATACCGATGTTAGCTGCTGCTATTTCACCACCTTGGCAATTAGGACTAATGGCAGCATCACTGCTTATTTCTTATGGCATTGTATTTGTTGCTGGTTTTACCAATCAACAACAGCGCCTTCAACAACAAGGTATTTTTCAGCGACCTTTAAGTGAAACTGTGATGTCTTATTTGGTGTCGCTGGGTGCAGCCGCTTTTATGTTGTGGTTTTTCCAACAGTTAAGTTTTGGAGATCCATGGCAAATGTGGTTGAATTACACTTTGTTATTGGGTTTACCAGCAAGTGTTGGGGGTGCGGCGGGTAGATTGTTAGCATGAATAAAGATCATCAACCAACGAAATCGGAAACTTTTAAGCCCGCGCGATCGCTTGCTGAGTGGGTAACTTTTGCTGGTGCTACATTTATTTTGATCTTAATTTTGGGTTTGGTAGTTTACAACTGGTTTACTCAGAAGGATCAACCACCCGTTTTGTCTGTCACCCGTAAAGGTGAAATTAGTCAAGTTCAAGGGCAATATTACGTCCCCTTTGCTGTTACTAACGTTGGTGGAGATACTGCGGAATCTGTTCAGATTATTGCTGAACTACGCCAAAATGGTCAAGCAGAGGAAACAGGCGAACAGCAGATTGACTTTCTATCGAGTGGTGAAACAAAAGAAGGTGCTTTTATTTTTACTAGCAATCCCAGTGAAGCAGAATTAATTGTCAGAGTTGCTAGTTATAAGCTTCCTTAATAATAATTATCTAAAAATTCTTTTTTTCCTTAATTATTACGTAATTTTTTACCTAAAATACGAATTTTTTTAAGTAGATTAAACTCAGTTGGGGTTTGATTATTTAGCAAATAATTTGAATTTTTAGCCAAATTTTGTCGGGGGTTTTTAGGTGAAAAAGGTTGATCGGAAATATTTTTTCCTAAAAATTTACAAATTTTATCCCAGCCATCACCATTAAAGATATCTAAAACTTTATTTTTGTAAAATTGTAAAATTACATACAAAATATAATTATTTAGAAAAAAATAACATAACAGGCAATAAAATTTTAATTAATATTCAATCAAGGCTAGAAAACACCGAAACTCGCTTATGTCGTTATTCAAGCGTTAGGTGGCAATTTCAGCCGCACCGTTTAGGGTATTTGCTTTTCTGATTGCCAAATTTTCATGCCTTCGCTGCTGAAAGTTACAAGGGTTTGTCCATCGGGGGTAAATATTGCGCTTTGTTCTTCTATACCAAGATTTTTGATAAGTTGTCCTGTGGATAGATTCAAGATTTGTAAAGAAAGGGCGTTACCTGCGATCGCATAGGTTTTACCATCAGGATTAATCGCTAATTGTGTCCGCCAATTAAGCGATCCGCTATCACGCATCAGTTTCCCATTGCTGACATTCCAAAGTTGAAGGTGCGACTCAACACTATTTGGTTGTAATGCAGATGTGGTGATCAAAGTTTTAGCGTCTAAGCTAAATTTTACTGTATATATTTCTCCTTTATTAGACAAAGTGCGGATTAGCTGTCCAGTTTTTAAATTCCACAATTTGATAGTCTTATCTTTACTACCACTAGCTATTACTTTATTATCTTTACTGATAGCAAGGCTAGTAATTTCACCTGAATGCTGATTAAGGGTACGAATTAAATTTCCAGTTTTTAAGTTCCACTGTTTGATAGTTTTGTCTTTGCTACCTGTAATCAGGATTTGACTATCAGGACTAACAATAAAAGCTGTAATTTCGCTTGTATGTCCTGTTAGTGTTTGACGAGGTAAACCTTGGTTGAGTAATTTATAAACAGCAGCACGAAAATCAACAATATCTTTATTAGATGTATTTATACTCAGGTCAAAATTGCCATTTTGCATCCTCAAAATCACTCGCTGACCTTGATTAGCAATAACTGTAAAATTATTACCTTGGTCGGTGAGTGTGTAGCCTTGTCCTGCAAATATACGACTACCATCGGCAGTTGGTGTACCTAGTTGTTCAACTACAGATCTAGCATTGAGATAGATGTATTCTTTGGTGATTCGAGAAATAAGATCATCTATATAATAGTTAGTTTTAGCTTGGTAAGTTGCTGGGGATTCGGTTTTGCGCCATTGCTGAACTAACAAACTAGACTGCTTCAGGTTGTTTTTTATAGTTTCTAGGCTATCTCCTGCATCTAGTCGAGTTTTGATGGTATTTTGATCTTTAACTACATAATCAGTGTAACGGTTGCTATCTTGACGAACAGCTTGTTCTATTTCAGTAGGTTGTAGGGATATTAAAGTATTTAAATGTGAAATATCGGAATAACGAGTTTCTGCTTGCAAGGAGGTTTGAGGTTTGATATTTTTTAAGGTTGACTTAGCTGTTGCTGTTGATGCTACGTCCCATAGTTGAATTGTTGAGTTACCACCATGAATACTAATTAGTGTTTTTCCATCTGGAGTGAAGGCAATTTTGCCGCTTTCATCTAGGGAATTATTTAATTCAGGGTGAATTTTAGGTTGAACAATACTCCTGAATGTTTGAATTTCTTGTTTAGTTGTGACATCCCATAGTTTAATTACTAAGATTTTGTCACCATGGTTATAGCTGCTACTGGCAATAATTTGTTTATTTGGACTAAATGCGATTGCTCTGACAGGTGATGATGGTGAATAGTAGATTAAACTACCAGCTTGTTTGCCTGTGTTAATATTCCACAGTTTAATAATGTTGTCGCTAGTTTCTGTAATACTTTTACCATCAGCGCTAGTTTCAAATCTTTTACCCCCAGTTGCAAGCATTTGTCCATCGTTGCTGAATGCAAGTACTCCTGTATCGGGGCTGTCGGGTATAGTATGCACTAAGCGGACATTTTCCCACGATTTAGTGATCGCACTATGCCCAGAAGTAGTAGCTGATTTCGCGGGTGAGGTGGATTGTGCGATCGCCGAATTTGCCGATATATTAGGTTGTGGGGTAGAAATTGCCAGTAGTAAAGGGAATAACGCTGCGATCGCACTATTATAAAAGCTCATCTTGATTTCTCCCACTATTCTTACCCCTACTAAATAATGGAAGTTGCTTATCCCTACTAAGTTCCTATACTCCTCACCCCTGATATCGAATCCCTTGGATTACCCATCAGAAAAGTTACCCGAAGTAGGGAGGAAAATTCCAAGTCTCCCAATTTATGGGGATATAGGGGGATTTCTGCATCAGTATTGAACTAATTAAATCCCAGTTACCAAACGCTGTTCTAACAGTTGCACAGAACCAATTGCTAACTGCACTAAAGGCCAACCGACTAAACAGATTACAGCCGCCCAGTTCGTGCTAATATCTAAACCTTGGCGGACTGCCACAATCACAGCTAACAAACTCCAGACAGCTAAAACCACTTCAATTGATCGTCCTAGTAAAGGAATTACGGTTAAAAAGTTCAATGTTTGCGGTGCATAAGCAAAGCCAATCGGAATTAGCAAATCTTGATAAGTAAGTGTACGGCGTTTTAGCCCTTGACCGATTTTGGAGATGGTAAAAGTCCAAAAATAGTAACCTGCGACTACACTGATACCGTCTATTACCAGTGCAAACAGCAGGATAGACAACGGCGCTCTATTTATTAATAGAATAATTGCACTTCCCAAAACATGGGAAATTGCTGCTAAAATCACAATTGTTACAGCTATGCGATTGGTTTTTGGAGTATTACGAGCATTTTCATAAAAATTTCCATCCAAAGATAGAGCATTAGCAATAGTAGTTACTATTGATTTTGAATCGTTTTTACTCACTTGCCATACCTACCACTTATGATTATCAATAATTTGATATCATAATATTTAATTTGGGTATTGAGAAAAAATCAATTTATTATCAGTGCATCTGACGAGATACACCATTAGTTAATTAAATGTTTAAATTTATTTTGGCCATCATTCGCTGGTTACAAGGTGGAGCTTTAAAACTCTTAACTTTAGCAGGTATAATTTTACTAATTTGGGGAATTGTTTCTCCTGTAGGAACTTTGGTTTGGTGGCTAAATGAAGGCGCTGATAATTTGGGATTGCTGAAGAAAACACCTAATTCTTTTGTAGCAAAAATTCCACCTAACAATATTCAAAACGATCAATTAAGTAATAATTCCAATATAAATTGTTATATAATCTTTTTGCCAGGAGTAGGAGATTTTTCTGGCGATCAATTAACTGATGGTGAAAGGTTATTTTTAACTGGTTTAGTAGAAAAGCATTCTACCTGCGATGCTGTTGCTGATGTCTTTCCCTACTCAGTTTCTAATGATAGTTTAGGTGGGGAGAGATTATTAGCTCCTATATGGCGCTTTGCTGAGGAAGCGCAAGGTTTATTAGGAAGTGCAAATGTACTGATTAAAATTCGCAATCTTTGGCGTTTTGCTATTTCCGCAGATAGTAGATATGGCACTATTTATAATCAGGGAATTGCTAGTGCAATAATTGAAAGGATGAATGCTGTGCATCCTATCCCACAAGATTCTAATCAACCAATTAAAATTATTCTTATCGGTACTAGCGGAGGGGTAGAAGTTGCTTTAAATGCAGTGCCTTATTTGAAGCAATGGTTAGCTAGTCAAACCAAAATTATTGTAGTCTCTATCGGTGGTGTGTTTAATGGGAGAAATGGTTTTCAAGAAACTGAGCATATATATCACCTGCGCGGAGAGAGAGACTTGGTTGAAGATTTAGGCGGTGTTTTATTCCCGTCGCGTTGGTTATGGAATGTGACTTCACCATTTGTGCAAGCGCGTTTGCGGGGTATTTATACTTCAATTATTAGTGGTAATCATGCTCATGATGGCGAGCAAGGATATTTTGGTGAAGATTTAATTGATAATAGTCAGACTAAATATGTAGATTTAACACTGCAACAGGTTAATCAGTTACCAATTTGGTCAGATTGAAGAGGTTATAAATGTGGGTTAAATTAAACGTTACCTGCGATGACACCGGACTGGGGACTGGTGTATGATACCGGACTAGGGACTGGTGATTGGGGAAATCATTATACGTTTATTTATGCCCACCTACTTAAGATCAAATATTGCATTTCTTCAGGCTTCTTTTAATAAGGCTTTATTAAAGTTCAGGGCTTATGCAAGCATTGAAATATAGATCCCCCTTAAAAAATTAAATTAGGGAGGATCTCTGTGTAGGAAAACTGTATGTAATTAGCGAAAATACTCGGCGGAGTAGTTCAGAAATCAGAATTTGGGCTAATTAACTAACTTAACGCGACGACTATAGCGACTGAATAAGCCAAAGGCTAAACCAAATACACCAAAACCCAGCAAAGAATTAGTATTACTAGATTCAGGAACAGAAGTTGCAGCAAGACCAACGATATTCACATTATTACCAATAGTACCAAGTGTTGTAGCTGCACCTGTAGCTAAGTTGATGTTATATAAACTTGAACCTGATGCTGCAAACGCAGTATTTGTTGTTTGATCGCTACCTGTGAAAATGTCAAACCCTCCAGTTGAACCAAAGTCAATCCCAAGAGAGCCTATAGTGTTGAGAGTGCCATTATTTGGTGGGTTTTGCTGAACCAATATATCCAAATTCGAGTCTATATTAAAAAGTTGAGTTGTTGTTGTTCCAGCGAATGAATTAGTGTATGCGGCGGCAGTAATATTTGGATTAGCCCCTGCGTTTGCGTCTGTTGCAGCATAAGCCAATGTACCATCAACAATAACCGCTCCAGTATCGACATTAATACGCAAGTTTTGGTCGTTATTACCAACTAATCGCAGGCGATCGGGTACTGGATTGAAGTCAAATCCTGACTGTTGTCCTGCTGTAAAGAGAGTAGGTGAAAGGGTACTTACAAAAGTAGCAGCACCAGTAGTAGGGTTAATGGTATAAATGTTATTTGTGTCTGTTACACCATAAAGCATCTGATTAGCTGGTCGGAAATCAATTCCTAGCAAATTACCATTAAGCCCTGTAACTCCAACGCTGGCAATACTATTAGGACTCTCAGGTTTGAAAGAAACTAAAGTGTTATTGTCGGTTAGACCAGTTAACCTGATAGTAGCTGCATTTGCTGAGTTAATTATCCCTAACTGATTTAATATCGTTGCTACAGCTAATGCAGAAGCGAGCGAGTATATCTTGTTTAGTTTCATCAAAAACCTCTCAAAAGATAGATTTATTAGTTGGTTAAATTAATTCAAACCAACTACAATAAATACGTAATTATACGTATGCCAAAAAGTTTATCATTAATATCTCAAAATTTTTCTAATCTCTAAGTAATTGTCAAGACTGTTACTTCAAATAAAGCTAACGCAGCTAATAGTGTAAGTAGGTGGGCAAAACTAAACTTTAGTTACGATCGTTGGGACTAGGGACTGGTGAACGGTGGCTGGGAAAATTACTATACGTTTATTTATGCCCACCTACTTACATCTCTCGGTTGAGCAGGTGCTTTATCAGTTTCCCCCCTGAGATTGATAAAGCAAAAACAACCTGTTGTTAGCCTGTTGGATAGATTTACAGCTAAAAAAATTGCCACCAATTTTTAACCTTGGGTTGCAACCGATCCAAGGTTGTATTTTAGTGTTTTAGCTGAAAGTTAGCTAAACTTCCAAAAATAATTTCAAGTTGAGATAAATTTAAGGAGAATTTTATGCCAGAACAAGAATTACAACCGCCTCAACATCAGGAAAAACAACCAGGTATTGAGTCAGAAATGACTCCAAAACCTAAATCTGATGATGATAAATATCGCGGTAGTGGCAAGTTAGAAGGTAAGGTAGCATTAATTACGGGTGGCGATAGTGGAATTGGTCGTGCAGTTGCGATCGCATTTGCCAAAGAAGGTGCTGATGTGGCGATCGCATATCTCAACGAACACGACGACGCTAAAGAAGCCAAGCAGTTAGTGGAACAACAAGGTCGCAAATGTTTCACAATTGCAGGGGATATCGGCGACGAAAGCTTTTGTCAACAAGCAGTACAACAAACAGTTGATGCTTTGGGTAAACTAGATGTTCTAGTTAACAATGCTGCTGAACAGCATCCCCAAGAAAGCATTGAAGATATTACTGCTGAACAATTGGAACGCACTTTTCGCACCAATATTTTCTCAATGTTTTATCTGACTAAAGCAGCAATGAAGCATCTCAAAGAAGGAAGTGCAATTATTAACACAACTTCAGTTACTGCTTATAAAGGCAATCAACAACTACTAGATTATTCCTCTACAAAAGGTGCAATTGTTGCCTTTACTCGCTCTTTATCACAATCTTTAGTAGAAAAAGGAATTCGTGTTAATGGGGTCGCACCTGGCCCAATTTGGACACCATTAATTCCGGCGACTTTCCCGGAAGAAAAGGTTGCTAGTTTTGGTAAAGAAGTCCCAATGCAACGCGCTGGACAACCAGAAGAAATTGCTCCTAGTTATGTATTTTTAGCTTCGGATGACTCTTCTTATCTATCTGGTCAAATTCTACATCCTAATGGTGGGGTAGTTGTCAACGGATAATTACAAACAAATGCAGACAGTACCTTAAGGTACTGAAAAACATAACTAGCCCCCTTCCCTACTAGGGAAGGGGGCATTTAAAAGCCCCTCCCCTACTAGGGGAGGGGTTTTGGGAGAGGTGAGAAATTCATATCAGCCAACACTATTTTTCAGGGTGTCGGCTATTAAATAAATTTTACTTTGCAGAAGCAGCTAATTGTTGCTGAATCTTACTCTTAGCAGCTTTGAACTCAGTAGCCATTTGCTCTTTTTGTTCGTCGCTACAGTTGTTATCAATTGCTGCAAACATGGTGCTTTCTTCTTGACGGATATGATCGCCAACTGCATCCATTAGCTGTTTAATTTTATCTTTGAATTCAGGTGCAGAAGGGCTGGTAGCTTTAATTTCCTCCAACATCCGCTTCATTTCACCTTGCTCATCAAACAACTCTTGAGTGTTGTCATCGCCGTAGAAAGAGCGAACTCTAGGATAAACAATTTGCTCCTCAGCTTCAGCATGAGCAATTAAATCTTTGTAAAGCTGACCAAAGTATTCTTGAAGCTTTTGAGGATCGTTGGTAGCGCCAATTTCGGTGAAGATGGTATTGGTTTTATTATGATCCAGACGGATAAGAGTCTGGATATTCATATCTTGTTTATCAGAATTGTGGGTAACTACGCTACCGAATACACCTGATAAAGCTGCAACTCCATCTTGAACACGCGCCCACAGACCTTGATCTGCATCTTTTCCGGTGAGTTCACGTACACCGATAACTTCAATAACGCCTTTGAGTTGTTCTTGGTGAGCGCGGTTTTCAAAGTTAACGGTGTTTAAAGGCCCAATTGCCAATTCGATATCAGCACCAACTTTTTGAGCGCACTTGTGAACTAAAATCCCTGCCATTGCTTGCTTATGCTTGAGCAATTCGTGTTGAGAAATCTTTTGATAAAGAGAAAGTTCAGAACCAGACATTAATTTCTGAGTCTGCTCAATCATTTGTTTGCTGCTTTGGCGGGGTTCTGCTGGGATACCGTACTGTACAATTACAGTTTCTAAAACGCCCAGGTTTTTGCGATCGTCTTCGAGCATATTTTGAATGCGATCGCGAATTTCTTGATCAGAAATAGCAGAAATAAGCTTTTCTTCGTTGGAAATTAGCAATTGTTGTAGAGCTTTCATATCTGCTAATTCCATACCAATAGCCTGACGCTTGGTATCATCTAAAGTTTGAACCATATCAAATGTTCCTCTCAAACAAAATATTAAATTCTTTTATTATCATCGCTTTTCAAAACTTTACAATCATCTTTCTTTTGAAGGATAAAAACTTAATTTTTAGTTAACAGTAGAAGGATATATTATAAACAAAAGATGTAGCTTCCTTAGTAACGAGGGCAGAGTAGATCTGATATTAGTTTTGTTTAACTTTGATTGTCATCAGCTAAGTTAAAAAATATTCATCTGAAAATGCTTCTACAACTTTAGTTGTAGAAGCATTAAATAACTAACTATAAGTTATGGCTGTCAGCCACTAATAACTACTTGCTAGCAGCCGCCATTTGGTCTTGTAACTTGCTTTTAACTGATTTGAACTCAGTAGCCATTTGCTGTTGTTGCTCACTGCTGAAGTGATCGCGCAGCTTAGGCAACATATCGTTTTCTTCTTGGGTAACGTGATGCTTAACTGACTTCATCAAGTTTTCAGCTTGAGCTTTGAAATTAGGATCAGATGGGTTGAGTGACTTAATCTGATCTAACATCTGCTTCATTTCAGCTTGTTCGCTGTATAAGTCTTGAGTCTTTTCGTAATAAGAACGAACTGCTGGATAAACAACTTGTTCTTCCGCAGCAGAGTGAGCGCTTAGATCTTTGTAGATTTGACCAAAATACTCTTGGATTTTTTGAGGATCGTTAGAACCTAAAAGTTCCATGAACAGAGTATCAACTTTGGTATGATCCATACGGAGAATTTCACCGATGGTCATATCAGAGCGATCGCTATTTTGGGTAACAGCACTACCAACTACACCTGATAAAGCTGCCACAGCATCTTGAACCCGCGCCCACAGACCTTGATCTGCATCCTTTCCAGTTAATTCACGAACACCCAGAATTTCCAAAATTCCTTTTAGTTGTTCTTGGTGCGCGCGGTTTTCAAAGTTAACCGTATTTAAAGGAGAAATTGCCGCATCAACGTCTGCGCCTACAACTTGAGCAGCTTTGTGGATCAGCAACCCAGCCATAGTTTGCTTATGCTTGAGCAATTCATGTTGAGCTACCTTTTCAAACAAAGTTAGCTCAGAACCTTCCATGAGTTTCTGAGTTTCTTGAAGAATCTTCTGTGCGCTTTCTTTTGGCTCACTCTTGACACCATATTGAACAATTACAGTATCGAGGATGCCCAGATTTTTCTGATCATCCTCGAGCATATCTTGTATGCGTTTACGAATATCGTTATCGCTAATTTCCTGAATAAACTTTTGTTCGTTAGAAATTAACAGATTTTGTAAATCTTTCATATCTGCTAATTTCATCGCGATCGCCTGACGCTTGGTGTCATCAAGAGTCGATACCATTCTTTTATTCTCCTCTCAGATTTTTTAATCAAACAGAATTTTCAAATCTATTTCAACGGTGTCATAAGCAAACTGCCTATTCATCTCCCTTTTGACTGATCGCTAGAGGGTAAATTTACTTCCAATAAATCTAGATATTAGCTAATTAGCCTACATATAAATGTTTGTTTGTGTACTGTATTTAGATGGATTTTATTTTTATAAGTAATAAAATTTTAAAAACTATTTTACCCTGAGTATCTATTGCTGGATAGATGAATTTATATGATTTATAACTTTAGATGTAAATTTATGATTGCTGTCCATGTCACAATAGAGAAATTAAGCAAATAATTAACTCACCATTTGCACTTTTTCAGGAAAAATTGCTCATTAGCTTAAGTAAGCTTAGGCACAAGTTAAGGCAACGTACCAATGATTATTTACTCCATCGTCAGGCAGATATATTTATTAACTTTGATCGCATAGAGTGACTCAATAAAAGTAGAGAAGGAGATCAGGGCGTGAGCCAAGAAGGAACAGGGCTAGGTGAACAGGCGCTGAATAAAGCAGCTGAAATCGGATTATCTAGTCAACTAGATGAAGTAGAAAATCTGGAAGTACAAGTTAAAACTGATCCTTTCAAGCTGATGAGTGGAGAACTAGAATCAGTCTCCATTGAAGGCGAGGGTCTAGTGATGAACAATGACTTGCGTGCAGAGGAATTAACAGTAAACACAGGAAAAATTTCCATCAATCCACTAAGCGCAGCGTTTGGAAAAATTGAACTTAACCATCCAACAGATGCAGATGCTGAGGTTGTCCTCAAAGAAGAGGATATCAACCGTGCATTCAATTCGGAATTCCTGCGTGAAAAGCTGCAAAACCTGCAAGTTAATATTAATGGTCAACCCACAACTATTGATACTAAGCGTGTAGATTTTCGTTTACCAGGTGAGCAGAAAGTATCATTGAGTGCTGATATTGTTCTTTCCCAAACCAATGAGCAGAAGAAAATCGAGTTTACCGCAACCCCTCGTAAAAGTCCTGATGGCTACTCTGTGCTACTAGAAGATGTTCAGTACTCAGAAGGAAAGGATTTATCCCCAGATTTAACCAAAACTTTATTGGATAAAGCCAACGAACTTTTAGATTTGCGAAATTTTGAGCTAGAGGGAATGTCACTACGCCTGAAGGCGCTGGATGTACAAGCAGGAAAAATGAACCTGCAAGCTCAAGCACACGTAGAACAATTTCCATCGGAATAAGCAATTAGCTTTTAGCCATTAGTGATTAGCGATCAGTTAATAACTAAAAGCTTATAGGTAGCAGCTATAAGCAATGGCAAAACATCAGAACATTAATACATTAAACAAAGGACAAAAATATGACACAGACTCCCAGTGTTCCACCGTTAATTGAGAGCGATGAAAGCGATTATCGAGATTCTGGTGTGACCAGTACAGTTGCTGTTGCTGGGCATCCTATCCACCCTCTGCTAATCACATTACCCATCACTTTTTTGGTGAGCGCACCAGTAACAGATATAGTCTACTGGTTGACTAGCGATTTATTCTGGGCAAAAGTCTCTTATTGGGTAATTGTTGCTGGTTTAGCTACTGGTGTTCTAGCTGCTATTACTGGTTTGATGGACTTTTTGAGAATTGAACGAGTCCGCAAGCGCAAAGCTGGTTGGGCGCATCTGTTACTCAATGTTGGCGCGTTGGGGTTGACAATTATCAATTTGGTTGTGCGTTTGGGCGACCCAAGCAGTAAAATCTTGTATTTAGGACTGACAATTTCAGTAATTGTCGCAACACTTCTTGGTCTTTCAGGTTGGTACGGTGCTGAATTAATCTATCGTCATAAAGTGGCTGTGATTGGTTACGGCGACCCCAATAGATAATACTTTGCCTATTTCACATAAATTCAAATCAGGGTTAAGAAATTTACTTCTTAACCCTGATTTTGTTTTACTTTAAATATACGAAGTTTTTTAAATTCTGAACTTCAATTAATAGTTATGAATAAGATTTAACTAAACAGCTACCTTACTTACCCATAACTATTAAATTATCAAAAATTACCAACTAAATAATTCCTGGGCCCTTACCACGAGTATCATGCTCAAGAGTAAGCTCTCCCTCTTTATCATCGTTTGCTGAAGCTAAATCTTGGGTGCGTTGCTCAATTTCACCTTCTGCTTCTTCCCTTAAGTCTCCTGGTTCGTTAACGTACATTTCGGGTTCAATAGCATAGTTATTAAGCAAACCCTCTTTGTCTACAGTATAGCCATCGGTTGTATCAATACTCTCAGGATTTGTTTGATCGTTATTTTTGGTATTCTCTGAGGGGTGTTGTTTGAATGTATCGTTTTCTCTTTCTTGGCGGGCTGCTGTTTCAGCAGGGACAATGTGCCGATCATAGTTATTTTCAGCAACTCGTTCTGGCGTATCAGCACCTGCTTGGGGAGTTGTAGCTTTTCCTTGGTTACTTACATCTTGATTATTCATAATTATTTACTCCAAATATATTTCTATTATCAGATTAGGATGTTTTTTTAATTATTAATATCTACCTGCGGTATTAATTATTTTATAATTTATAATTATAAATATCTAAAATTATGAGTAATTGATAGAAGTATATCTTCCAAGAAATTCAACTATGAAATTATATACAAATTTAAAGATGACTCAATTTAATAAGCAGCATTTGTATACGCTCGCTTCTCTATTAATAATTTTACCACTTGGTTTATTATCTAAGTTGTACTCTGGGCCAGGTCAGCAGTGGTTAAATAATTATGCAGGAGATGTTTTCTATGAAATATTCTGGTGTTTATTTTTATCCTTATTTTATTTTAAGAGTATAAGTTTAAAAAAGATTCCTTTATGGGTTTTTAGTGTCACCTGTGTCATTGAATTTTTACAACTTTGGCATCCACCCTGGCTGCAAAGGGTGCGCTCATATTTTTTGATGAAATTACTGTTAGGTACAACTTTTTCTTGGTGGGATTTTCCACATTATTTATTGGGTAGTGTAATAGGCTGGTTATGGATACGAAAAATATATCAGCCCAATGAAAAAACAAGTAAAGGTTAAACCTAATTCTAAACAACCAAAAATTGAGGAGTCTACCGATGGTAGTCTGACTATACATCTGAAGTCACCCCCGGTTGATGGGAAGGCTAATCAGGAGTTAATTCAATTGTTAGCTCAAAAATTTGATATATCGAAATCTCAAGTTACTATTAAGTCGGGCTTGTCTTCAAAATTTAAGTTGGTAGAAATAAATTTTGAGAGATAATATTTTAATTATTTTTGCAGGGGAAACTACAAGAAAATTGCCCCTACATTTGCTAGTTATTTGTCACCCTCTGTTAATAATCCCTTGATCAAAAATGCGGTGATCTATATCAATACCACTAATTAAGATGCGATCGCTATACACATCAAACGCAGCAAAACTCAATTTACTTGCAGAATGCGCCGTCCACTCTGAACGCCCTACTGGTCGCACTCCCGCCCCAGCGCCACAAATTAAGTAGGTAGTACCATTAATTGGCTGTGTGCGTTCATAGCTGTGATCGTGACCATTAATATAAAGTTGTACACCATACTTTTTAAACAAAGGTGTCAGCTTACTAATTAAGTCTTGATTCACACCATAGTGACCGGATGAATAAAGTGGATTGTGTCCAAATACGACTTTCCAAGGTGCATTACTTTTGCTAAGTACTTTTTCTAACCAAGGTAGTTGAGTTTGCCAATCAGCATTATGATTAGTGTCTAGGGCAAAAAATTGCACTGAGTTGCGGCGAAATGTGTAATAGCGTTGCCCTTGCATATTAAAGCCTGGATAACGCACTTGCAGATCACCATTATCGGTGCGGATGTCATGGTTTCCTAGACAAGCGTGAAATTTAACGTTTTGCTGGAGTAAAGATTGATAAGGTTGCTCAAATACGGCTTTAATTTTCTCAATTTCACCGTTGTTATAAATATTATCTCCAGCTAAAACGACTAAATTAAAAGGTCGTTGTTTGTGATAACGAGTCATCGCATTAGCTACAGCATATTGACCTTTAGCACCTGTTCCGGTGTCTGCTACGGATACAAAGCGTAATAAAGGAGTTTCGCCTGTTGCTGGTGTTGTTAATTCTGATACAGGTTGGGATTTTAAATTTCGAGAATTGGGTATTTGAGCGAGAAGGCTCTTACCCAAAATAGCTAATCCAAAACCACTGAGGCTAGTTAAAAATAGAAACTGACGGCGTTTAATACTCATAGGTAAACAATAGCTGATCGCCTATTTGCCAACTTTGGCACAAAAAAGACGAAAACTTGGTAAAAAAACTTAACTAGAAATGTCAAAGTTATTTTTACCAAGAATTCGCCGAGTTTTTACTTGGATAAAAAAGCGAAAAGAGCCCTTTTCTAGATCACAACAATGTCACTAGCAGTGAGCGTGGGTGCTCTAAAGAGGGTAGCAATTTGCAGCGCGCTTGCTGCTCCAGTGCCATCAGCATCAAAGAACAGATCACCATTGCTTGTATTGTACAAGAAACGATCAGTAGCAGTGGTTGAGGAGCTAACACCAGCACCAGAACGAAACTGGTCAGCACTCAAATCCGGTGCGGTCAATCCACCTCCAAAACCGCTAGCCAATACAGCGATTTGATCTGTGCCTGATACAAAGTCTAGGATCAGATCTACACCTTCAGTAGGTGCATCAAATCTAAAGCTATCAGCACCAGCGTTACCACTGAGGGTATCGTTACCCAAACCACCAATGAGAGTATCATCGCCTAATCCGCCAGTAATAGTATCAGCGCCCTTACCACTACTAAGGATGTTGTTTCCATTATTACCAGTGAGGGTGTTGTTTAAATCGCCCGTAGTGCCGTCAACATTGCTAGTGCCTTGCAGGATTAGCCTGTCGATATATTTAGATGCTGAAAAGGTAACTGTGGAGATCACAGTATCGATGCTAGCAAGGTCGGTACCATTTTCATTGACAACATCAAGGGTGCTATCAACAAAGTAGGTGTCTGCACCTGTACCCCCGACCATCATGTCATCACCGCTACCTCCGTTGAGGACATCAACACCTGCACCCCCAAACAAGGTGTCATTCCCTTCATTACCGAGCAGGCGATCATTACCATCACTACCAGTGAGAGAATCGTTACCAGGCCCTGCTGTTAAAGTATCGTTGCCTAAGCCACCAATTAAACTATCATTTCCCGCCCCACCATTTAGGGAGTTATTTCCAGCATTACCAGTAATGTTGTTGTTTAGAAGATTACCAGTACCATTAATGTTGGTAGTGCCTTGAAGAGAGAGGTTTTCGATATTTGTACTTAAGATGAACGTAGCTGTGGAGAAGACACTATCGGTACCACCAGCTACACCGGTAACACTTTCACTAACGATGTCTGACGTGCTGTCAACATAGTAGGTGTCGTTACCAGCACCACCGTTCATGCTGTCATTACCTATACCACCAGTGAGGCTATCTTCACCTGCCCCACCCAAGAGAGTGTCATTGCCTTCATTACCAACCAGACGGTCATTACCACCAGCACCACTAAGGGTGTTACTGCCACTATTACCATTTATCAGGTTGTCAAGTTCATTCCCGTTGCCGCTAATATTGGCAGTGCCACTCAAGACAAACCTTTCGACCTGGGTAGGTAATGTATAAGTAGTAGCTGTAGAGATGACTGTATCGATGCCATCCCCGCCACCTTCATTAACGATATCAGAGGGATTATCAACGATGTATCTGTCATCGCCCGTACCACCAGTGAGGCTATCAATTCCACTTCCACCATTGAGTGTGTCAGCGCCTATACCACCAGTAATAGTGTCAGCGCCAAAACCGCCTGCCAGCAGGTTATCGTTGGCATCACCAGTTAAAGTTGCTGTACCTGCAAAGGTTAATAAATTAATGTCTTCAAAGTTTTGCAGGGTTGCATCCCCAACTGTTCCACCAGTAGCAGTAAGCTGATCAGCAGCTTGTGATAAATCAATTGTGACTGTATCACCAGCCGCACCGTTATTGAGTACAAAGGTATCCGTACCTGTTGCGCCGCCATCCAAAGTGTCGGCGGGTAATAGGCTAGAGGCGTTAAAAATAAACCGATCATTACCCGTAGTAGCATCCTGAATCAAAGTACGATCTGCTAGGAAGGTACCATTGTTACGAATAGCTGTTGTAGAGTTATTGACGATCGTGACATCGTTGACACTTAATGTAGCACCTGTCAAGATGTCAAATACTTGCTCAGTAGCTAAACCCGTGATGCTAGTGGTTTCAAACCCTTGTTGTCCAACGATAGTTACTTGACCACCAGCAGCGAGAATATCGAGGTCGCCTGTGGCGGCAGCATCTTCGCCAGCACCTGGAATGTTTAGGGCATAATTACCTGCTAGTGTCAAATTAATGGTATCGTCAACGGCAGTACTGTTGGCTTCAATAATCGCTTCCCGCAACGATGTAACGCCATCAGAACCATCTATAACGTCAGTGAGAGTATCAACATTTATAATCGCCATAAATCCTCTTGAAAGCCTAGCTCTGGAAACAGTGGGTATTAGCTCTACTTAATCTATACCAAAATTTCCAGAATTGGGTTGTAAGTTATTACTTAATTTAAAGCTGACTGGCTCGATAAATCTCAGGGTAATTACTTATATGCTTATTAATTTCTTAAAACTAGCTCGATAAATCTCAGTGTCATTACTTATATACTTATTAATTTCTTAAAAGCAGCTACGCTACCCTCATGAGCAGTTAAACAATTAGATATACCCGAAATTAGGCATTATTTTTCAATAACTATGCTAACTGCCAATTTAGACAGGCATGATAGTAAATGCTTGCTCTAGTAACCATTAAAAGTTTTTAGTGATAAATATTCTAAGTAACTAGATGACTGCTCAAGGTGTAATAATTGCTAAGTCAGATAACCTAGAAGGTTCTAAGATTAATGCTGTAAAGGTAGCAAATCTTTACAAATCTTATAGAATTTGGGACAAATTGGCGCTGTAGTCAAGGGGGTATTGAATGTCACAGGACGAACCAAAGCAGTCGGAGTCAGTCAAACTAACTCCTAAAACACCGAATGTTTCATCAACTACTAATAAGTCAGGAACCAGTTTAAAGCAGGCAACCCAGGTTGCCCAGCAAACTTGGAAACGCACTCAACCTGTGCTTAAAGTTCAAGGTATTAAAGTTTTACGAGGAACAATTAATCTGCTAGAAAAAGTTGCGGATAAATTGGAGGCACAACCAATAGAACCAGCTAGCTCATCTTTAACTCCACCAGTTGTGGCTTCGCCACCGCAGGTGGTAGTATCTAAACCTGTTGATAGCACAACAGCAACTTCAGAAACAGTAATTAATCTCGATACAGCAGATACCTCGAAGTTAAACGAGACAAGGATATCTGAAATTATTGAAATTACACCAAAAACGCCACAACAGATATTAACAACACCTGTAACAGACAGTCAAGAATCTACTGCTAAACCTACAACTTTTGTAGATAGGTTTATGCCAAGTTTTCAGAGTGTACAGACGGCTTGGAATGGTGTTTTAAAGCTGATTCGTGGTTTATTACCCGCGTCGGCGAATCAAAAGTTATCTGATTGGGGATTAACTGGGGCGATCGCTACTACAATTGTGCTGATACTTTGGCTCAGCGTGGCAGTTGTACCTGGTAAGCCAGTTGATGTCACTAAACTTCCTCCAGAAGAAATTCAAACGCCGTCGGAATTAAAAGCCCCTAAAAAGCCAGAACCTGTAGAGATTGTTTCTCCTACACCTGCAGTACTGACACCAGAGCAAAATTTGATTGCATCAATTCAAAATCAAGTTACTGGAATTACTAATCAGTATGCGGATGGGCTAATTCAGTCACTTGAGGTGAATTTTCCTAAAAGTTTGTTAATTATTAAGGTGAGTTCCGATTGGTATGATATCAAACCTGGTAAGCAGGATAAGTTAGCTGATGAAATGCTCAGTCGCTCAGCAGAAATGGATTTCAGTAAGTTAGAAATTACTGATACTAAGGGCAATATCGTTGCCCGTAGTCCTGTGGTGGGAACACACATGGTAATTTTGAAGCGACAGCTAGAAAATTTAGATGCTTAATAATTGGGGTTCGGAGAAACCCCACCCCCTGCCCCCTCCCCGTCAACGGGGAGGGGGTAAGAAATTGGCTTTTTCCAGAGGTCAACTTTGGAGAATAGAGAGATAGTTTTTAACTTGGTAATCTATACCTGTAATGGCAGTGCCAACTACTACTGCATAGGCTCCTAATTTTAAGGCTTGCTTTGCCATTTGGGGTGAAGCAATTCCACCTTCGCAAATTACAGGAACATTTAACTGTTGTACCATCTGGGTTAATAAATCAAAGCCAGGTGGTGAAAGATGTTCAGTTTGGGCGGTGTAGCCGTAGAGTGTTGTACCTACACAATCTGCACCAGCTTTTGCGGCGGCGATCGCACATTCTATACTATCTATATCTGCCATTACTGGTTTGCCTAATTCATTGTGTATACGCGCAATTAAGTTTTCTACGGTTTCTCCTTGGGGACGCGCTCTAGAGGTTGCATCAATGGCAATAATATCTGCACCTGCATTGGCGATCGCAACCGCATCTTCAAATTGTGGTGTAATGTATACTTCGTATCCTGAATGCGATCGCTTCCACAATCCAATTATTGGTACATTTACTTTACTTCTTACGGCTGCGACATGAGTTGGCGCATCAATGCGTACACCAACTGCACCGTTGAGAACAGATGCTTCTGCCATTGCTGCAATTATTACAGGGTCATGTAATGGGGATGTGGCTGGAGCCTGACAAGATACAATTAAACTATCTGCCAGACGGTTAAGCGAATTTATAGAGTTAGATACCATTTTTTATATTTAACGCTCAAATTTAGATGTACTCTTGCTCATTATTCCTGAGTTTTTGACGTTTAAGTAACATAAAAATAATTAAATAACCATTCCCTCAAGCATAATTTCTATACCCCTTATATCACTCCACAGTCGTAAATTAGTTGCCGCTAGGTTACAGCCATAGGTTGATTTTGTTAAAGCTATGAATAGATAGCTTTAAAACAGGGAAAAAAGCTGGAGCAGAAGTTATGGTACGTTCAGGTTTATTGAAAGTTTGCGGTGCTGGCTTAGTAGTAGCTAGCTTAGGGATATTGCCATTAGCTCGTCCTGCTGCGGCAGATACCAGTGGGATGACTCAATATCAAAAAGGTCGCCATGAGATGGGAGGATATGGCTCAAATGTACAAATGGGCAATATGATGCAGGCTCAGGGCATGAACTCTGGGATGCAATCCAATATGATGAGCGTTCAGGATATGAACAACAGATGGTATTCTGCTCAAGAAATGTATCGGATGGGTCGTCATGAATGGAAGGGCTCTGGGATGATGACTGGTCTGAGGAATTCAGATAATGGCACTATAATGATGCAGCGTCAGAGTACGGGAAGTGACATTATCATCAATACCACTACACCTAGCCAGAATAACACCACTACTCCTGGGATGAATACAACGACCCCTGGGATGAATACAACGACCCCTGGAATGAATACCACTACTCCTAGCGGAACCATGCAGCCTTAGTAAAGTGGAGCAGAATCTTGCTCTAGCTTATTTGCCTTGCAGGTAAGTGGCAATTATATTGCCTTGATCTGTTAAAGGCAATATATATAAATGAAGATATTTGAGCAACGTGGAAGAGACAAAAACTTGGGAGAGAATTTAATATTTATCGAAACTCGAACTGAGGTAATTAGAGAATTGGTTGCGCCCATTTAGTGGCGGTTAAAATCTCCTAAAAAGTAGCTCTACTTAATTAAGCTTAAAACCCCCTCCGCTTTGACAGGCAGGGGGTTTTAAGTTTGATATTTTTTGTAGGTAGAGCTACTTAAATGGCTTGTCTAGTTGCCAGAAATGCTATAACAGTTCAGACTAAGCTGGCAGGAGAAAATTGTGCATCGTTTAGCTGCAACGCCTGGAGGTTGGAATTCTCAGGCAGAAGGTGTGATTTTTATTGAGCAAACACCTGCTGATATTGTTTTAATTACCGCCGCAGATACAGATATTCAAACGCTGGCTGTTGCTGCTGCTCAATTACCTGCTGAATTTCCAGCAGTGCGGGTTGTTAATCTTTTACAACTACAGCAGCAGTTAACGATTGATACGTACGCCGAAGATGTTTTGCAGCAAGCACAAGTAATTATTTTACGATTGCTGGGAGGACGTTCTTACTGGAGTTATGGGTTAGAAGTTTTACAGGAAACAGTTGCAAGCACAGGTGCGACGCTAATTGTTTTACCAGGAGATGACCGCCCTGATCTAGATTTAGTTAGTCATTCTACTGTTTCTTTAACAGTTGTTAATCAATTGTGGCGCTACTTTACAGAAGGTGGAGTAGATAATTTTGTTAACGCTTTAAAATTTATTGCTGATGTTTGTCTGGGGCAATCTTACTATCCACCAGAACCTCAAGCAGTTCCGCGTGTGGGTGTTTATAATTGGCGAGAGGAAAGTAGGGGAGAAGTGCAGATTAATTCTGCTGGTTTGCATTTATCACCTATATTTGCACTTAAGAAAGTAGGTATTCTTTTTTACCGCGCTCATTATTTATCTGGTAACACTTCTGTAATTGATGCCCTGAGTCAAGCTTTAGTTGAACGGCAACTGGAACCTGTACCTGTGTTTGTTTCTGCGTTGCGAGATCTTGATGTGCAAGCAGATTTGTTGGAGTATTTTAAACCTAAAGATGCTGAAGGTATTCAGTTGTTGTTAAATACAACAAGTTTTTCTTTGGCTAAGTTGGAAACAGAAACGCCTCAGTTGGAATTGTGGCAACAATTAAATGTGCCTGTGTTGCAGGTAATTTTAAGTGGTGGAAATAAGGAGCAGTGGGAGTCGAATTTTCAAGGGTTAGCGCCGCGAGATATGGCGATGAATGTGGCTCTACCGGAGGTGGATGGGCGGATTATTAGTCGGGCGGTTTCGTTTAAGGCGGTTGAGGTTTGGAATACCGAGTTAGAAACGGATGTGGTGGTTTATGAGGCGGTGAGCGATCGCATTCAATTTGTAGCAGATTTAGCGGCTAATTGGGTACGTTTGCGCGAAACTCAACCAAAGGATAGATGTATTGCTTTGGTTTTAGCTAACTATCCTAATCGTGATGGCAGGTTGGCTAATGGTGTGGGTTTGGATACTCCTGCTAGTTGCATAGAAATACTTAAGGCTTTGCAGGAAGCTGGTTATTTTGTTGAGAATATACCTGCAAGTGGGGATGAGTTGATTCAGCGTTTAACTTCTGGGGTGACTAATGATCCAGAAGGGCGTGAGTTGCGAGTTGTGCAGCAATCTTTGTCTGTTGAGGAATATCAGGAGTATTTTGCCACGTTACCAGTAGAGGTGCAGAAGGGTATTGGCGCTCGCTGGGGCGAACCTTCCCAATACGCTACCCAAGGGGTTTTCCCTATTTCTGGTATTCAATTAGGCAATATTTTTGTAGGGATTCAGCCTGCGCGTGGTTATGATCTTGACCCTAGTTTGAATTATCATGCACCAGATTTAGAACCAACTCATAGTTATTTGGCTTTTTATTATTGGTTAAGAAAACATTTTGAAGCGCAAGCAATTGTTAATGTAGGGAAACACGGTAATTTGGAGTGGCTACCTGGAAAAAGTGTGGCTTTATCTGATAGCTGTTATCCAGAGGTGGCGTTTGGTGCGTTGCCACATTTATATCCTTTTATTGTTAATGATCCTGGGGAAGGTTCTCAAGCTAAACGGCGGGCGCAAGCGGTAATTATTGATCATTTGACTCCGCCGATGACACGCGCTGAACTTTATGGCGGTTTGCAGCAGTTAGAAGGTTTGATTGATGAGTATTATGAGGCGCAGAGTTTAGATCCTTCTAGGTTAAAGGTGATTGGCGATCGCATTAATGCGCTAATTTTACAGGAAAATTTGGGGTTGGGGACTGGTGACTGGGGACTGGTGACTGGGAATGATTCTAACTCAAGCCTAATCCCTAATCCTGAATCACTAATCACTAATATTGATGGCTATCTTTGTGAGTTGAAGGAGGCGCAAATTAGGGATGGTTTGCATATTTTTGGGGTGTGTCCGCAAGGGCGACAATTAAGGGATTTAATAGTGGCGATCGCACGTCAACCCAGTAATAACCGTTTGGGTTTAACTCGCGCTATTGCTAAAGATTTGGGTTTGGATTTTGACCCTCTGACAACTGATTTTAAGTCGCCTATTTCAGAAATTTACCCCCCCCAACCCCCCCTTATTAAGGGGGGGGGAAAGGCTCAAATTAATACTGTGGGTGATGTTGTTGAAATATTAGAAGAATATGCAGCCGAGTTAGTTGATAAAATCATCTCCTCTCCCCTCTCTCCTCTCCCCTCTCTCCTCTCCCCTCCCTCCTCCCCCCTCACTTCTACTGAGTTGCAATGGATCTGCGATCGCCTTCTCCCCGCCTTACTACAAACTACCCAAGAAATTACTTATTTATTACATGGATTAAATGGGGGATATGTCCCTAGTGGTGCTTCTGGCGCACCTACTAGGGGAAGACCGGAAGTTTTACCTACGGGTCGCAATTTTTACTCGGTTGATATTCGTGCAATTCCTACGGAAACTGCTTGGGATATTGGACGCAAAGCAGCAGAAGTAATGATTGAACGTTATACCCAAGAAAATGGTGAGTATCCCAAAACGATTGGGTTATCGGTTTGGGGTACTTCTACAATGCGGACTGGTGGGGATGATTTAGCAGAGGCGCTGGCGTTATTGGGTGTGCAACCTGTTTGGGATGGTGTGTCTCGACGGGTGGTGGATTTTGAAATTTTGCCGTTATCAATATTAGGTCGTCCGCGTGTAGATGTGACGCTAAGAATTTCGGGATTTTTCCGTGATGCTTTTCCTAATTTAATTGATTTATTCAATTCTGCTGTTGCAGCAGTGGCGGCGTTAGATGAACCCGCAGATCAAAATCCCTTAGCAGCGCAGGTAAAACAAGAAACTGAGTTGTGGGAAAGTTCGGGGTTAAGTAAGGAAGATGCGGAAATGCGATCGCGCTACCGCATTTTTGGTTCTAAACCTGGTGCTTATGGTGCAGGTTTGCAAGGTTTAATTGAAGCGCAAAATTGGACAACTGATGCAGATTTAGCGCAGGCTTATATTAATTGGAGTAGTTACGCTTACACTAGCAATTCTCGCTCTTTGGGGAAAGTTGAAGGAACTCCACCCCCTAGTAGGGTTCCCGCAAGCAGGGAGGGGGGATCTGATGCTGGTTCCACACCTTTAAACAAGGAAAAAGCATCTTGTCCCCCCCTGTTAACGGGGGGGTTAGGGGGGGTTTCCGCCCCTGAAGCTTTTGAGAAACGTCTTCAGCAAATGCAAGTTGTATTGCACAACCAAGATAACCGCGAACATGATTTATTAGATTCTGATGATTACTATCAGTTTCAAGGTGGTTTAACAGTTGCGGTACGTGCAGTTAGTGGGAAAAATCCTCAAACTTACTTTGGTGATAATTCTATACCTGCAAATCCCAAAGTGCGAAAGTTACAAGAAGAAATTGATCGTGTATATCGTTCCCGTGTAGTTAATCCTAAATGGATAGCTGGTGTAATGCGTCACGGTTATAAGGGTGCATTTGAAATGGCGGCGACGGTTGATTATTTATTTGCCTACGATGCTACTGCTAATTGTGTGTCAGATTTTATGTATCAAGGGGTAGCAGAAGCGTATTTATTTGATTCAGCAGTGCAAGATTTTATCCAACAAAAAAATCCTTGGGCGTTGCGAGATATGGCGGAAAGGTTGTTAGAAGCGCATCAACGGGGGTTATGGGAAGGAGTTGAGCCACAGATGGTGGATAAGTTAAGAGCGTTGGTTCACGAAGCCGAAGCTACGATCGAATCAACTATTACCTAATCTATTAATATAAATACTCGGCTTTCTACATTCAGAACTTGCACGCTTGAGTATAAAGAAACTATTGGTATTTTCCAGTGTACGTGTCCGCAAATGACCAATAAATCGCTAGCTTTAGCTAGTTCAGAGCGAATTAATTCATTTCCTGCAAGTTTAGCATCAGGAACAGTTGGTGCTTCATGCAGAATCAGAATATCCGGCTTTTGTTTAACTATGTTACTCAAAGTTCTTCTATAGTCCTTTTCACGACGACGAAAAGGTTTACTTTGCTTACCTATAATTCCTGAAATGCCACTAATACGAAGTCCATCAATAGTCATTATGTTACCATCAAAGTAATGTATACCTTTTATTGATGTAAAAGCCTTCATATCTTCTAATGAAGCACCAAACAAATCGTGATTTCCTGCTACGCCAGCACAAAAACGAAACCGACGATTAAAAGCTTTCCAAACAGAACGAACATCACCTTCACCACCGCGAGTATCTGTTTGGGCATATAAATCGCCTGCTAACAACACACCTATTGTTTCTGGCGAGGGAATTTTTCCTAGAGCAGCCAAAGATTCTAGCTCTTGAGCTACAGTATGACCAAGAAGGCATCTTTGCTGAGGTTCTATACCTTGTAGATCGCTAGTAGCAATCAAAGCATTCAAACCTTCTGGTAAAGCATCAACTTTGGCAACGAAAATAGGTAAAATCTTTTCAACTACACGAGTCTTGCTAGTAGCGGCAACTAAATATCTAATTTCTTGAATTGGTGAATCAGGAATTTGGGCTATCCGCATACTAACTAATCTGCTTTACAAGAATTGCAATCTAATTCTAGCAAGCATTAAATCTAATTATTTAGATAACTTGTATTAGCATATATCAGATTAATTTGAGTATTTATTCGCCTAAGATGCTACTGTTAATTATGTGTCAAACTTTATGTATTAAGGGGTAGCAGATGCGTATTTATTTGATGCAGTTGTGCAAGATTTTATCCTAAGAGTGCTTGTTCACGAAGCTGAAGCTGTAATTGAAGGTCTGTTCAATCAATAAAGTCTATTTGTAAATAAGGACGTAATCCTACTATTTTAGTCTCAGTAATTCCAAATCCTATCCCAGCATCATCAGGCAAATCATCTAATTTGGTAGTAAATCTAACTTGACCATTTTTAAAATCAAACTTATAGTTAGCTTCTAATCTTTCCGGCTGGGATTTAAGCGGGTAAATAGCTGTGCCGATACAAGTCTTATAATTTTTGCGGAGAGGAGCCTTATATTCTACAAATCGAGGATTTTCAGATACTAATTCGCTGGCTCCTGCTACAGATAAAGTATCAGCAATGACTATTTGATTGGATTGGGCAGCAATATTTATATACCCAAAGCTAAGAACCCAAAGACCAACCTTTTGAGGACAAGTTCCAGATTGACGTTTAACGTTGAAGACTAAATTTGGTTGAGGCTTAGATGTGACGTTGCTAATCACCTCGTCAGCTTCGTCAGCTTTTAAAAATGGAGCTAGAAAAAATATAAAAATAATTACTAAACAAGGAATAATTAAAAACCTTGCTAATTTGTTAAGGTCATTCATCTGCTATTGCCAGAGATATAATTATTATTATAAGAGCAAAAATCTTAAGGATGCGATCGCACAACTTTTCTTAACTGGTTAAACCCACTATTAAAATTTTCGACAACCTAAGTATAACTAACTACCACTTGCTTGCTGATGAGTCTGTTTCACAGGAATTTCAATCACAAACTCTGTCCCCTTTCCTAACTCAGAAAAGCATTTAATTGAACCTTTATGCTTGTCTACAATAATTTGATAACTAATTGACAACCCCAACCCAGTACCTTGACCAACTGGTTTAGTGGTAAAAAATGGATCGAATAAACGTGCTTTTACTTCTTCTGTCATTCCAGAACCATTATCGGCAATCCTTATAGTTATAAACTCAGATTGGGTTACTTCCGTTTTAATAATAATACTCCCCGATTTTAATTGAGGTTTTTCACTAAAGCTTTCATCGTACAGACTACGCAACGCCTCAATAGCATTGCTAAGAATATTCATAAATACTTGGTTCAATTGACCTGCATAGCACTCGACTAAAGGTAAATTACTATATTCTTTTATAACTTCAATAGCAACTTGATTAGGTTTACCTTTCAACCTATTTTGCAAGATTAATAGTGTACTATCAATGCCTTGATGAATATCAACTAATTTCATATCCGCTTCATCATGCCTAGAAAAATTACGCAATGATAAAACAATTTCACGAATTCGCTCAGTCCCAACTTTCATTGAAGACAAAATCTTTGGTAAATCGTCTATTATAAAATCAAGATCAATTGCTTCAGCGTGTTCTTCAATTTCTGAATTAGGCTGTGTATAGTATTTTTGGTACAAGCTAACTAATTCTAGTAAATCTTCAGTATATGTATTTATAGGAGTAATATTCCCGTGTATAAAATTAACCGGATTATTTATTTCGTGAGCAATACCAGCAACCATTTGCCCTATGCTGGACATTTTCTCACTCTGGATTAATTGTGCTTGGGTACGCTGTAAATGCTTTAATTCTTTTGTAGTTTCTGTTAATTGATTAGTTAGTGTGTTAAAAACTTTAGCTAATAATCCTATTTCATTTGAACTATTCTTCTCAAGTTGATATTTGTTCAAATCTGTATATTGCTTGGCTACTACTAATTCTCCGACTTGTTGAATAACATCTGTTGTTCGTGTCAAAGGATTAATGATAAACTTACGCAGACATAAGTAACCTACCCCAATAATTACTAAAATAGTAAGAGTTAGATAAATTATTAACAGCTTAATAATATTAGAAGCTACTGCTGTTGCTGCCGAAAGAGGCTGTACAAGAACAAATTTCCAATAAGAGCCTGGAACATTGAATATAAAAACAGTAGATTTTTCTTTTAATAAAAAATCGTTCTCAAGGCTTATTTTTTTATAAAGTTTAGTTTTAAGAGCTTTTTCCCCCAATGGATTAACTATAACAGCATTAATTAATTCTGCTTCATCTTTGTTGATTTGATAGCTATCTTGATCAATCTTTTTAGCAAAGTTAGCCTTAAAGCCAGGTTGCATCCCTGCTTGCTCTAATATATCTTTATTCATTTGCTCAACTGCTTCTGAAATAGGTAAAAATAGCGGTTGCTTTTTAGCAAACTCAGAAGCTAGGATAAATTCTTCAGTTCTATTTCCTTTACTATCTTTGCCGATATTTTTTACTAAAGAAGGATCTACAAAAGACAGGAATTTATTGTTTCTATCTAAAATAAAAGCATAACCACCTGTTTTTTCCTGCCAAAATTTAGTAAAAGCTTGCAAACCTTCTAGTTTTAAATCTATAGTGGCTACACCAGAAAACTTACCTTGTTGATATGTTGGTACAGTACAAGTTACCATAGGTTGATATGAGTAAGCATCCATATAAGACTTACTCCAAAAACAACGTCCAGGTTTTGCATAACGCGCTACAACATACCATTCTTCGTTGTGATAGCCAGAACCAGGTTGATTATAGTCGTCATAATACTTTAATACTCCGTTGCGATCGCGTCCCCAAAAAAAACTTCTTCTTGCTATTTTAGGATTAAAAGCATAAGGTTCAGGCCAAAATCCACCACCAGCTACATTTAAGTCACCTTGAAAATTAACTAATTTAGGTAAAATTGTTTTAAAGGTGCTTTCTGATTTAGGTAAATTCTCTGCTGTTGTTCCTAATGTCCTTGCTAAAGCTTCTATTTGTAAAGAACGACTATTTAAATCAGAAATAGCATTATTACCAATTTGTTCAATTAATCGTGAAGATTCATCTAATACAAGCTTTTTACCCCTAGTATTCATGACTAACACAATACCTATCACTAGCCAGATAGTTATGGATGCTAATCCAACCACGCCTTGAAATCCTAAGCTGTGATACCATTTAACATTTTGATTTGGTTTAATTAACTTATTTTTTAATAAAGAAATCAAATTTAATTAACTCCCACAGTTTCTAATGCTAAATTGTTTGCTTGTGAGTTAACCACCCTAGATAATCCCTGTTGTACAATCGGTATTTGAATAGAAAACTGTGTTCCTTTACCTAATTCTGACTCACATAATATAATCCCTTGATGCTTCTGGATTATTTGATAACAAATTGACAAGCCTAACCCTGTTCCTTTACCTACAGGCTTAGTAGTGAAAAACGGATCAAATAGTTGCTTTTTAACTTCCTCTGTCATTCCTGAACCATTATCTACAATCTTAATATTTATGTAATCATTTTCCAGTTGAGTACTAATTATAATTTGGCTGGGATTACTTTTTATTTCCTCAGTAGAACGCTGACTATTATATTCATCCAGGGCATCAATAGCATTATTCAGGATATTCATAAATACCTGATTAAGTTGTCCAGCATAGCAAGTCACTTGAGGTAAACTGTCATACTGTTTAACTATTTTAATTTCAGAATGATTTGGTCTAGCCTTCAATCGATTTTGCAAAATTAATAGCGTACTATCAATCCCTTCGTGAATATCAACTGCTTTCATATCGGCTTCATCTAAACGCGAAAAATTACGCAGAGATAACACAATGTCTCTAATCCGTTCAGTACCAATACGCATTGAAGCAATCACTTTTGGCAAGTCATCTATGAGAAATTCTAGATCAATTGCTTGATAATGGTCTGCAACTTCTGCAACTGGATTGGGATAATGTTCTTGATACAAATGCAACAGTTCTAATATGTCTTGAATATATTCATTAGCATGAGTGATATTGCCATGAATAAAGTTAACTGGGTTGTTAATTTCATGAGCTACACCAGCAACCATTTGACCCAGACTAGACATTTTTTCAGTTTGAATCAGTTGCGATTGAGTTTGTTGCAATTCTGTTAATGCTTGCTCAAGTTCCTGTGCTTGTTGCCTAAGTTGCGCTTCAGATTGCCTTAATATCTCTTCTATTTGCTTACGTTGCTCAATTTCAATTGCTAATATTTCGTTGGTGTTTGTTAATTCAATAGTACGTGCAATTACTTTTTCCTCTAATGTGCGGTAAGATTCGCGCAAGGCGGCAGACATTTGGTTGAATTGCTGCGAAAGTTCTTGAATTTCATCGCCAGTTTGAATATTTAAACGATAATCTAAGTCGCCTGTGGCAATTTTATTTGCGCCTAGCTGTAATTTTTTAATAGACTTAATAACTGGCAATAAGATTAGCCAAAATTGACCAAAGAATACTATGATAATAATGCCAATAATAATGTGTCTGGCAAGTTGAGCCGTTTGCTTAGAGCGATTAGCTTGTTCACTAGCCAATTTATCCTGAGAGCGAATATTGATTGCTAAAGCATTTAAAGAGAAATCTATACTTTTGCCAAAAGAACTAATAGCTTTAAAATCTTGATAAAATTGTTCTGGAGTTGAAGGTGTATCGCTTAATTCATTACTTAAACGATTCAAAAACTTATGCTGGCGGCTAATAACTGCTAATTCTGTATTATCAGGCATCAGGCGCTGTAGCTCATTTAAAGTAAGTTTGAATTCAGACGTAGCTTTTTGGTATTTAGCCATGTCTAAAGGGTCACGATTTAGCATTAAAAAATCCTTAAGCGCCATAACTTGGTCTCTTAAAAGGACTTCTAACTGTAGAGTATTATCGACTGATTTAGCCGCTTTTTCACGGCTCAAAGCCGCCTGATTTTCTGCTTTCCAAAGTAAAAATTCACTACCAAATGCTAAGGAAGCAATCAGCCCAACAACACCTATAGAAGAACCAATAAATTTAGCAGAAATTTTCATTTAACCTGACCTGGTTTTAATTTAAGTTGCGCTTTTAGTTTTTTAATTGGTTCGTAGTCTTCATCTTGAACTAAAGTGTAGCCTGCTGCTTCAGCGCCATTAACGTCTACAAGTCCCTCAGAAGCACTGACTAAAGCCTTTTTTAAATTAGTAACTAATTCCGGTGGAACTTTGTCAGCAAGGATTACAATTGGCCCTTGAGGGATAGGACTTGATTCCCAAATAATTTTATATTTTTGTGAATTAAATCTTCCAGATTTTTGTTCATTCAGATATGATGGTTTATCATCTGCGATCGCATCCACTTCACCCGATTCTAAATCTGTTTTCACTTGAGCGTGGCTACCAGAAAATTTTACCTTAGTGAAATCGCTTTCTGGATCAATACCCATCTCTTTAAAATATCCTAACGGCATTAAATAGCCAGAAGTAGAAGATTCACTCACAAACCCAAATCGCTTACCTTTAAGATCGTCAACATTGCTGATACTACTGGTATTGGCAACAATCACACTCGTATACCAAGGTCTTCCTGTCTCTTTATTAATTGGAGCAACTATTGGTTGAATCTGGGGATTTAGTTGTTTAGCCTCAACATAAGCTAATGGCCCTAAGTAAGCAATTTGTACCTGACCTTCAGCTAATAATTTAACAGGTGTATTGTAGTCTTTACCAATTTGAAAGGTTACCTGTCTACCAAGAGTTTTTGTGAGATACTCTGCTAAAGGCTGAAGCGATTTTTGTTGCTCTACTGGGTTCTTGGCAGGAATTACTGCTATATTTAGGCTCGTTAATTGTTGATCTGGCTTAGTTGATTGCTGTGTTTGTGAATCAGCAGCTTGATCACCTGTCGATGGTTGACAGCCTACACTAACAATAGTGGCTATCACAGCAAGGAGCAATGAGGCGACTGAGCGACTGTATAACCCTTCTCTGCTTTTAAATTGGTGTTGCAGCATTATGCTAAGACTCTAAGGCAGTTTGTTGTTTGCTATTGGGGCGATTGGTAAATATTAAAAAAGCGTCAAGAATATAACTTGCAGTTTATGCGCCTTTTTGGTATAATGTATAGCCCAATAAATTTTCCCTATAAATTATTTAACTTACCCTGACTTACTAAATATTGTCAGTAATTTAGCTATAAATGGAATCAGTGTTTATACGCATTGTAAAGAGGTATTAAGCAACAACTAGGGGCGCAGGCTCCGCTAATGCCCCCACAGATGTTGTATATAATGTATTTTTGTGTAAGTCCTGATAATTAAAAATAAAATCCCCTTCGCGTCTAAACCGGAGGCAGCATAATTATCTACTTGAGATTTTTTAATATGTAAATACTTAGCACTACTAATTAAGATGCTGCAATTGCTGTTGATAGCAGTGCAGTGGTTTTCCTAGTTTGCTGCACTGGCAACTGAATCAAAAATTCTGTCCCTTCTCCAGGCTGGGAATTACAAGTAATCTTCCCCTGATGCTTCTCGGCTACAATTTGATAGCTAATAGATAATCCCAAACCAGTACCTTTGCCCACTGGTTTAGTAGTAAAAAATGGATCAAACAGTCGCGCTTTTATTTCCTCATTTATGCCATCGCCGTTATCAGCAATTCGCACTAAAATTTCATCGGATAGCAATAATTCTGTGCTAATAGTAATCTGACCAGTGCGTTCTGTAACTTGTTCAATTGCATCAATAGCATTACTCAGAAGATTCATAAAAACTTGATTAATCTCGCCAGCATAGCACTCTACTAAGGGTAAATCACCATACTCCTTCACAACTTGTATTTCTGAAACTCCATTCCTTACCTTTAAGCGATGTTGCAAGATTAATAAAGTGCTATCTATACCTTCGTGGATATCTACAACCTGCATCTGTGCTTGGTCAATCCGAGAAAAATTCTTAAGCGATAGTACAATTTGACAAATACGTTCAGCACCAATTTTCATTGAAGAGAAAATTTTGGGCATATCTTCAATCATAAAATCTAGCTCAATATCTTCAATTTTTTCTTGAATTTTATGACTAGGATTGGAATTGCTTTCTTGATAAAGTTGCAATAATTCAAGTAAATTTTGAACGTATTCGCTAGCGTGGCTTAGATTACCATAAATAAAGTTAACTGGATTATTAATTTCGTGTGCTACACCAGCAACTAATTGACCAAGGCTGGACATTTTCTCAGTTTGCACTAATTGTGTTTGATAAGAGCGCAAGTCTATCAATGCTTGCTCTAATTCCTGAGATTGAGTCTGAGCTTTTTCTGTAGCATCACAACTTTGTTGATAAAGTTCAGCTAGATTAAGGTCAATTTCTCGCTGTTGCTCATCACTTTCTTGCTGATATTGACTAACAACAGCATCCAACGCTTTGATTAACTCAGTTGCAGAGGCATTCAAAATGTATCGTAAATGAAAGTTATCTTGTGTAAGTTCAGATTTATCTATCTCTGCTAACAGTCTTGCTTGAGTGATATAGTTGCGAACTTGCTTGTCTAAATTGAGAGGCAAATCAAAGTACATTGCCTGAACTGTTGGCGATGGATTTCCAGGCAGTTTCATCTCGGCATCACCGTTGATTAGTCCGTTATGGGATTTTTCCATCAGGTTAATTGCAGCTAGTAGTTCCTGACGCAATTTTTCCTGCTCAACGATGTCTTGAGTGCAAACTAATCTCAAAGCGAACAATGCAGTTCTTTGAGAAAGCATTCGCTGGCGACCACTGACATTCACGACTGCTGCATTAATTTCGCGTGCAGCAGTAATCGGCTTTAAATTGAACAAACTGCTCATAGCAAGCACTGGCAACAGTTTTAAGTACAACAAGTTGCTGAAAATTTTACTATGAATAGCTGTGATTTTCATGATTTATAGTCAAATTAGTAGGATTTTTGTATTTGAAGTAGTTTATTTAGATGTAAGGATGTTTGACAATTTTCGTTGTTAATTTACTGTGAGGTGAGAAGTTAGTTGAAGGCATAACAATCTTTAACGTCCAAAAAAAATGATCGAATTTAGTTAAATTGCAATAATATCAGTTAGATAAAAACAAATAGTATGTTTTTATACTGTTTCCAGGCGCGTGAGCTTAAATTTTTCAACTCAAAAAAAAATGGTTAGTAAAGCTAACCACTGAAGTAATGATTACTGATTACCTAAATTGTGCTCAAAGAAAATCGCTGTTTGTTGGTTCTACACAAACGTAAAACCAGGAGTGCCAGCAGTGATAGCGCCCGCTAGAGTTACACCCTGCAACACGCCAATAAGTTCATCTTTGGTAGATAAACCAGCCGTACCATCATTGTCAATAAAAATGCCTGTGCCACTACCACTGTAAGTACCAGTGGGCGCTGCACCTAGATAGTAAGATAAGCCATCAGTTAGCTGCACTACATCCTCAGCCACATTAAAGTCAAGGATGCGAGCATAATCTTTCAGTCCAGCATTAGTACTCACACCGTCATTGTAAAGAACACCAGCATTAGTTCCCAAGACAAAACTATCAGCGCCAGCATTACCAGTGAGTATGTCTATTTCACCAACGCCAAACTTAGTTAAACTCGCCCCTGTTAAAATATCAATACCGTCGCCACCATAAAACGTATCATTGCCGCCACCAGCAAAGATGGTGTCATTACCACTATTGCCGTAAATCACATTATTGCCACTGTTTCCGGTCAAGGCATCATTAAACTTAGAACCTGTCAAGTTTTCCATGTTGCTCAAAGCATCGCCTTGTGCCTCCCCACCACTACCTGTGCCTGTAGCAAAGTTGACAACTACTCCAGCAGTGGAAGTGCTATATGTAGCTGTATCAGTACCAATTCCACCATCAAGCACATCTGCACCGCTACCGCCAGTTAAAATATCGTTGCCGTCATCACCATTGATGGTGTCGTTACCTGCTTCGCCGTAGAGGGAATCATTGCCAGTACCACCATTAATGATGTCGTCGTCAATGCCGCCATAGAGGTAATCAGTGCCACCAGCACCAGAGATGATGTCCTTGCCTGCTTCGCCATATAAATAGTTGGTATTGTTGTCACCAATCAGCACATCGCCGTAGTTAGAACCACGCAGGTTTTGAATGTTGGTTAAAATGTCATTTTCAGCATCGCCGATGTAACCCATACCTGTCATCAGGTCTACAAACACTCCAGTTGTGGATGTCAAGTAGTTGGCTGTGTTGGTGCCAACTCCACCATCTATGGTGTCAGAACCACCACCACCAGTAATCGTATCGTTACCACCACCGCCATATATAACGTTATCGTTGTTGTCGCCAATAAGTTTGTCGTTGGCTGTGGTGCCGTTTTTCATTGATGCCACAGCTAGGTCAAATGTGGTGGGTGTGCTGAGGTTACTATTGTCAGTTGCTGTCAGTTGGATTTTGAGGGTGCCTGCGTCGCTGTTGCTGGGGGTGCCATTAAAGGTGCCGTTGCTCAAGGTTAACCAATCAGGTAACGCTGTGCCAGATTCAAGTGTGGCGGTATATGTTAGGGGATTCGATTCCGGGTCAGTGAAGGTGTTTGCTGGAATAGCGAAGTTAAATTCTGTTTGTCCATAGGCTCTTTTTTTTGTGATTTCTTTGGCTATTGTGGGGGCTTCATTAAGGTCATTAGTGTTAATTGTTAAGGCTTTAGAGTAGCTCAATCCACCCGCGTCGGTTGAAAGTACCCGCAGGTTATAGCTAGATTTGGTTTCAAAGTCAGGAGCGTTGTTGATGCGTAATTCGTTGTTGACTATGCTGAAAGCGGCATTATCTGTGTCTGATGCACCTGGAATTAAGGCATAGCTATGAGTGTTACCTGCATCCGGGTCGGTGCTGCCCAATGTGCCAATTACTGTATTGGCACTAGCGTTTTCGTTGATGCTGGTGGCACTTAAAGAAATGTCTGTGGGTGCTTCATTGAGGTCATTAATGTTGATAGTTAAAGCTTTGTCATAGCCCAATCCCCCAGCGTCGGTTGATAGTACCCGCAGGTTATAGCTAGATTTGGTTTCAAAGTCAGGAGCATTGTTGAAGCTTAACTGATTGCCGTTGACTATGGTGAAGGCGGCGTTATCTGTATCACCACTACCACTAACTAAAGAATAGCTGAAGGTACTACCTGCATCGGGGTCGGTGCTGCTTAATGTACTGATTCCGGTATTTGCCAAAACATTTTCATCAATGCTAGTGACACTCAGGTTGGGCTCTGCGGCGGCGTAATTGATGATTCCGTTTGCCCCGAAAACAGATAAGAAACCACTACTATTTGCCTTGTTGACTGTCATTGATGTGACAGTTTTCGAGGGTTGAGGATTGTCAAAACGCAAACCAAACAAAGCAGGATCATTTGCGTTATCGAATCTAGTAGTGGGACTGGCGCGATCCATGCTGTTAATCAGGTAGTATCGTGAGGTGCTTTCTGTGATTTCATCAAACCAATCTGGAACCGTTTGAGTACCAGTATCAGCAAAGGTACCATCGCTATAGGTGAACCTCAAAGACATATTAGAGCTTCCTTCAGTTGATAAAGCTACAATATGGACTTGAGAATAGACATCATTAGGAACTGAGAAGTTAAAGGAACCCGTTGATGTCTTAATTAGATGGAGGTTATTTCCGTTATCACTATTGCCGTATTGAAGTTGAATATCGGGATGATAACTATTGGCTGCAAAGAAGCCATTATCAGGCAACCCTTGACCGTTAGAGCCACCATATTGCGTGGCATAGGATTGGGATCATTAGAACGTAGTCGGATCTGTCTATTGTAGTTTGAGTAGTGTCTAGTACCCCACCACTGTAGTTGATAATTCCATCAGCATTAAAAACTGATGTGAGGTTAAAAGAGGGGGAAAGCCTTAAAGCTGTGGGTGCTTCATTGAGGTCATTAGTGTTGATAGTTAAAGCTTTAGAGTAGCTTAATCCCCCAGCGTCGGTTGAGAGTACCCGCAGGCTATAGCTAGATTTCGTTTCAAAGTCAGGAGCATTGTTGAAGCTTAACTGATTGCCGTTGCCAATGCTGAAAGCGGCATTATCTGTGTCTCCTGTACCTGTAACTAAGGAATAGGTGAAGGTGTCGCCTGTATCTGGGTCAACTGTAGTTAATGTGCCTACTAATGTGGAAGACTGTTGCTATATCACTGATGTTAGGATTTTATTGAGGAACTTTACCTCAGTAGATTTACGGCTAAAGGTGTCAATTGCTCGTCAGTACTTACAGGGTTATCCCCTAAATTGGGGGAGGCGTGAAGGTTTTTTTCTTTTGAAGGCGGGCTAGTTCTCAATACGGCTAAGGCTGACAAAGATTTTTGGTTTAGGGAAGCTGGGGGAGAGAAGATTTTCCCAATCTGCCTAGTATTAAGTGAGTTTTGATCTAGGCTTCAGGCTTGGGTAAGTTTTGTCCGTGTTACGTCATCAAATTTAACTGAGATCCGTTATTCGTTTTGCGGACTTCGATACGGGTTTGAAATGCTTCTTTAAATTGGGGCATATGGGTAACGGTGAGGATGCAAGCAAAGTCCGAGGCGATCGCATTTATCGCCGCAATTAAGCGATCGCATCCTTCCTGATCTTGTGTGCCAAATCCTTCATCTACAATTAATAATTGCAATGCTGTACCCGATCTTTGTGCTAACATCCGCGCTAAGGCTAAACGAATCGCAAAGTTAATTCTAAATGCTTCCCCACCAGAATAAGTTTCATAAGGTCTTGTACCACTGGCATCAGCAATTAAAATATCCAAAGTATCAATTAATTTAGCGTTTTTAACTGAAGCTTTGGCACTGCGAGATCTGGTACTTTTTCCAGCTTTTTGAGTAACAAATTGCACGTGCAATTGATTACCACTCAAACGAGAAAGAATATTATTAGTTTCAGCTTCTAGTTGTGGTAAGACGTTTTCAATCATTAATGCTTGAATACCATTCTTACCAAAGGCTTTACTTAATTCATCATAAATGCGAAACTGACGCTTAAATTCTTGTAATTGTTCTTGCTGTTGTTCGTGTTGAGTTTGTAAGGTTTCAATTTGGCTCTTTTGATGTTGCAGTCTTCCTAAATTAGCTAAATATTCATCTAATTGTTGTCTTCGCAGGTGGATTTGTTGCTCTAAAGTTCGGATATCACCAGTGGTATCTGGCATCTGTGCTAACTGATTAACCATTGCTTCTATTTGATGATTAATTCCTTCTTGGTTGGCTAATCTTTCTTGTAAGCTTTGGTTAAGTAAGGTGATGCGATCGCCTACTTGCGGATATTGAAGTTTTGCTTGGTTTAATTCCTGATATCTTAATTGCCAAGATTGCGCTTGACGCAAAGAAGCAACCACACTGTTATGGTGCGATCGCTCATAATTTAGTTCAGCAAGATATCGCTCAACATCGGCAATTTTTTGAGCTAGTTCGGAATTAGTTTGCAACTCTACTAAAGAAGTTTCTAAACTAGCAACTTTCCCTAAAAGTTCCGGTTTTTGAGCATCTAATAACCCCTGACGACGTATAGCATCTTTAAGTTGTGCTTGTTTAATTTCTGCCCGCCGCCAGCGTTCTACTTCGCCTCTAGCTAAAGCATGAGTTTTTTCATCATATTGCAGTTCTTGCAAGTATTCATCAAGTTCTTGCAATTCTTCTTGCAAATCAACCGCATAATTACCAATAGTAAGCGATCGCTCTAAGAGTTCTTTCTCAGCAGCTATTTGTTGCAACCTCACCTGTACTTCACTACTAGCTTGCAGTTGCGCTGCTAGTTCTCCCCGTTGTTCTCGCAATATCTCGTAAGCAGCTAATTCTTGGGATAATTGAGTATATTCCTGTCTTAATACCTGAAGTTCTCGCTCACAAACTGCTAATTGTTCGCGTATTACCCAAAATTGATGTTCAGCTTCTTGTTGCTGAGTTCGAGTTTTTTGGACTACATGATTCCAGTGGTGTTCATCTAGAGGGCGATCGCATAATGGACAACTAGCATCTGGCGTTTTTAACATTTCCAGTTTTTGTGTCAATTCTGCTATTTGTCTTTCATAAGTGCGCTGATTTTCTTGTAGACGTTCCTGAAAATTTCGTCTTTCTTGCCCTTTTTCTTGCACACGCTGTTGATAAACTCGCTTCTTCTCTAGTTGCTGAATTTCAGTATCTACTTGCACAACGCGAGATTGTAATTGTGGTTGACGTGCTGACTGGTTATATAACTGAGAAACTGAGGAGTTTATTTCCTCTAGTTTGGCAGTTAGTCGAGCCTGAGCGCGATTTATTTCAGTTTGTAAATTAGCGCGTCGTTGTAGCAGAGGAGAGACATTTAGCTGTAGTTTATCTAATTGAGCAAGACGGGTACGACTTTGCTGTAATTGCTCTAAAGCGGCGGTAATTTCCGCAGATTTATTTAAAGTTTCTTGAATTTCTGCCTCTTGTTGACTTAAAGCTTCTAACTTTGCTTGCTGCTGGCGAATTTGTAAATTTATTTGATTAATTTTTTCAGTTAACTGTTGTTGTAACTGTTGCTTTTGTTGTTGAGCGTCTTGATATGCTTGAAACTTACCCGCCAAAGCTTCCTCTGTAGCTTGCAGGTTGAGGTATTCTGTATAACCTGTGGTAATTTGTGCTTCTTGTGCGAGTAAAGATTCGAGTTGCTGCTGTTGTCTTTGGGTTGTAGCGATATCTTGTTGTAGGCGATCGCAATCTTGAGTAAGATTATGATATTGCTGTCGCTGCAAAGTTAATTGTTGTTGCCAAGTTTGACGCTGATGGTGAAGTGACTGTAATTGTTGTAGTTGTTGGCGATCAACTTCTTGCAGTTGTTGCAGTTGTTGCAGTTGAGTTTCAATCTCAGTTTGTTGAAGTGCGATCGCTTCCTTTTGCTGCAACTGTGTTTGAATTGTTTGTAAACTCAGATCCAACTGTTCTGCTTTCGCTTTAAACTGGCGCGAAGAATCCTTAGCTTGTTCTGCCAAAACTTCATATTGATCTAATTTCAGCAAATCTGCCAAAATTTGTTTACGCTCATTTGGTCGTCTGAGCATAAACTCATCTGCTCTACCTTGACGCAAGTATGCAGAATTAATAAAAGTATCATAATCCAGCTTCAGGTGTCCCGTAATAAGCTGTTGTGTTGCTCTTACCCCTTTTTCAGTCAAAGAGCGGAAATTGTTGTTACTGGTTTCAATCTGAAATTCCAGGGAACCGCTACCGCCCTTTTGACGAGTGCGAATAACTCGATAAGTTTGCTGATTATATTGAAAGACAAAATCAACGCGCACCTCTGGCGCACCAGCATTAATCACATCATCTTCCGAAGCAGCGCGACTTTCTCCCCAGATTGCCCAAGTGATAGCTTCTAAAAGGGAAGATTTACCCGCACCATTAGCGCCACAGATGCAAGCAGTATGCAGTCCGCGAAAATCTAAAGATGCTTCGCGGTAGCTAAAGAAATTTTTAAGCGTGAGTTGGATAGGGATCATTGAAGATGAATCACCATATCTGATTAATTAATACATACCAGTACAAATGCACTGTTGTATAGTGTAGCTATTTCTAACTAAGGATTTGAATTTAAGGCTAAATTAATCAATATCCAAAACCACTGGTAGTGCTTGAGTAATTTCTTGCATAGCTGTCTCAGAGAGTATTCCCAGTTGTCGAATCAGTCTTGATTGTGAAACTGAGCGCACTTGAAATGTATCTGCTGTGGAAGGCTTTTTTAATTTATTTTCTGCACTAGGTTCTAGTCGAACTATCCAATCTCTTACACTGTATCGCTCTTTCCATTCAGTAATATGCACAACTACGCACAGAGGTAGTATTCCAACAGCATCATCATTAACAATTATGGCTGGGCGAGTTTTGCCAATTTCAGCACCAACTGTAGGTTCAAGTCTGACTAACCAGACTTCACCTCTACGCATTAGCTTTTATCCCTTCAGTGAGATATTCATTTTCAGGATTATCATAGTCCTCGCTATCATAAGACCATAAATCATGTAATGCACCACCTGGCATATAATCGGAAATTGCAGATTCAGCAGCCAAAGCTAATCTCCGCTTTTTCTCAGTTTTAAGTTTTTCTTGTTCTTGGATTTCTTCTCTAATTAAGCGTGATGCAGTTTCGATAATTTCCAAACGTTCTTCAGTAGTCATCTGCTGGAGCGCAGCCAAAAGTTCTGTAGTCATAACATTTTATTTATAGTTTCACAGCTATTATAATCAAAGTATATCCCTAGTGATGATTACTGTAAGCAATCAAGAAAGCGATAGCGTAAATTTATAGATTGGTAGCTCAGGTAAAAGGGTCGGATAAATGACAATACAATAAGATGCGATCGCAAAACTTCTCCAGTTACCTAAACTACTCTTACAGCAAGTAAATAATTTTATTGATTTTCTCTTGTATCAAAGCTTAGGATACAGCTTTAAACCCTCTAACATTCATCAAGACATTACCTCCTTTCCTAACTGTGAGAGTTGTTGAGGATGCAATATCTTCAGAGTTAGCTGGTTTCTCAACTATGGGTTGCTCAACAATATAATAATAATCTCCATTCTGCCAATCAGTAAGACATTTACCATCGCGGCAGGTAATTCTACCACCTGTTAATTTAAGGCACTTACCTTCAGAATTACAGCTATTGTAACTGAGATTTCCTGTACCGTTAACACCTGACCAAGAATTTCTATTTCCAATGGTGATTGTCCACTCGCCATTACTTAGGGTTTGCGAGTTTCCGCTATTTGAGCTAGTAGGAGATGTATCACTAATTACCTCCATTTTAGTAATCAGCAATTCTTGTTTACTTTTGCCACAAGGTTCATTACTTTCGCAATCATTTACTGAAGCTATTTCATAAACCAAGCTAACTTTCTTATTCAAAAATTTTTCTGTATTAGCACAAATCTCAAATGAGGCACCTAAATTATGTTTTTTTCCAGCTTGATCTGTTAATGTGACATAGCACATTAAGTCACCTTGCACTATTTCTTTGACTGTACCAACTTTGGGATTTTTAGTAGCTACTTCTTGAGTTTTATCTGCCTGAGCAACAGTACTTGTGCTGCGTTTCTTCTGAGAGATAACCTTATCTGGAGCAGCAGTTTTAGATTGATTTAACTCATCTGTTGTTGAACGCTTATTTGTTTGAGATTGCTCGTTTAAGTTAGTCGGTGCTGAATTATTAGGATTTATTTGAGTTGTACGGGAAACATTATTATCTGGGTTGCTACAACTCACAACTAAGCTAGAAAAAATAAATAGCACAATTGTGGGGATTATTTTTTTAGTTACAGACCGCATAATTATAGAGTTAGAATTCATAACATCCTTAAGAATTAAGCTAGATTGCTAGTTAAAAGTATCTTCAAATCAAAGTAGCCTGTTTTCCGAAAACAACGAAGAGACGTACCATGGTACGTCTCTTCATCAAATATTTGTCGCTGAATAGCTCCCCCTGCCCGTAAGCGGCAACCTTTCTGGGGGTATGGTTTTACGTTTAATCAGGTTGACCGATATTATGGATTATGATCTTCAATTCAGGTTAAATTCTTGCAGGGCTGGTAAAAAATTTATATTCTCGTGGCTAGGACGACTCAGCTTAATTAAAGCAAAACGTTGTTCAGCAGTTAAGTTTGCCCAATTATCTGTAGTTAATTTAACCTGAAATTCTTCAGCTTTTTGGCTCACAACATCAGGAATAGTAGTGGCATTCAACCAGGCGGGATGTTCCTCTATAGGTAAATTTTTCGGTTGTGTACCTGTATGTTCTAATACTAAATTAGTTAAAAACTCTCTATATGCTGCTATTTCTGGTGTTGTTGTGCAAGGCATTTCTACCAGTTGCTCTCGTTCTGAGGTGCTAAAATGATGCCAGTCTTGCAACTTTAGCTTAATACCACAAGTATCTAATTTCATGCGTACTTGCATGGGTATACAACGTAATGAATCTACAAAATCTGCTTCAAACTGAAAAAAATTAGCCATTTTAATGCGTTGAAGGTTTAGTATGACGAATAATCCAATAACTAATAGCCAAAGTTAAAATTGCGAGTGATAAACCAATTAACTCAGAACCATCAACTTTTTCCAGATCAAGAATAATTAGTTTACGAGCAACAGCAATTAAGGAAGTAACAATTACTAATTCAGCTTGGATAACGTGCTTGCGGAGATAAGCGGTGATATTTTCTAAAAGTTCTAGAGCAATTAAGATATTTAAAAATACACCAAATAACTTAACTAAAGTTAGATTGAAAGTAGTAATTGAAGGATTTAATATCTCTTTAACAAATAAAACTCCTAAGTCAACAACTGCAATGATGATTACAAATATCATTGCTATAGATAGTAGTTTAGCGACAGCAGTTTCTACGTTTTCTATGAAATGAAGAAACTGCTCGTCAGATCCAACCCCGTTAATTGTCCTAACAACTTTCCTCAACAAACCCATTTTTTTTCTGATTTATACAGAAGGTGCTGCTGAGAGAATACTAGATTTTGGGGATTCAAGCAAAGCTTGAGTAGTTTCTATTTGGTCTCTCACAGGTAGCAATTGCACAGCACAAGCTTTTAATTCTGGTTGCAACGAGTCTGGGCAAGCTTCTGGGTGAGTCAGGGCGTTGGCTTCAGCTTGATCTGCCCATAGTGAACCCCAGTGCATGGGGACAAATACTGTACCAGGTGCGATCGCTTTTGTAATTAAAGCAGGAAAGCGACCCATACCACGACGCGATCGCACTTCCAGTAATTCCCCATCTGTGATCCCCAACGCCACAGCATCACGGGGATGAATTTCAATAAACGGGTTTGGGTGCATTTGTTTTGTCTTTTCAATTCTCCCTGTACGGGTTTGGGTGTGCCAATGACCGTAAAGCCTACCTGTTGTTAACACAAAGGGATAATTAGGATCAGCAGGTTCTGCAAGTCCCCGCGAGTGATATGCACCAAAACGCGCCCGCCCATCGGGAGTATTGAAGCGCAAATCTGTATACATCCGTTTTGGTGTGCGGTCTAAAACTTTTGGTTTCGACTTGGGATCAATCTTCTCAATAGAATTATCAGCACAAGGCCACTGAATCGGGCCTTCTTGTTGCAAACGTTCGTGACTAATACCAGTTTGATCGCAAGGGCGATCGCGTGTCAACTCAACAAATTCTGCATAAACTTCAGCCGAGTTTTTGAAGGCAAATTTATCTGCAAAACCTAATCTACGCCCGACTTCTGCAAAAATTTCCCAATCTGGTCTAGCATCTCCTACTGGGGGTTTAAATTCTGGACATAGAGTAATAACTCGTTCAGAATTAGTCATTACCCCAGTTTTCTCACCCCACTGCGCTGCTGGAAGTAAAACATGAGCAAAAGCCGCCGTTTCTGTGGGATAGTAAGCATCCTGATAGATTGTAAAAGGCGATCGCATTAATGCCGCTTTTGTACGAACTAAATCTGGCATACTTACGGCTGGATTAGTTGCAGCAATCCACAACAAACCTACATCACCAGTCTCTAAACCTGTAATCATATCCCAAGCGGTTCTACCTGGAGTAGGTGAAATCGTCCCAGGAGTTAACCCCCATGCTTGTTCAACTTCCGCACGATGCTGAGGATTTTTTACCAAGCGATAACCAGGTAAAATGTGAGACAGTCCACCCGCTTCTCTACCGCCCATTGCGTTTGGTTGTCCTGTCAGAGAAAATGGCCCCGCCCCTGGTTTACCAATTTGACCAGTCATCAAGTGCAAGTTAATAATGTTGCGTACCTTTGCAGTACCTTCAGAAGATTGATTAACACCCATTGACCACAGAGACAAAACCCGCTTAGACTCAGCCCAATACTGAGCAGCTATTTCTATTTCTCGTTCTTCAATTCCACAAATTTTCGCTACTACCTCTAGCGGGTAGTGAGAAATGACCTCAGCAAAAGCCGGAAAGTTATTGGTACACTCTTCAATAAATTCCGAATCAATATATCCCCAGCGCATTAATAAGTGAGCAATACCATTCAGTAAATCTATATCTGTGCCTGGTTTAATTGCTAAGTGCAAATCTGCTGCTTCTGCTGTTGGGGTACGGCGCGGATCTACCACAATCATTTTGACGTGCTGATTTTTCTTGTGGTATTTCCGCAAACGGTTAAATACAATTGGGTGACATTCAGCAGTATTAGTACCAATTAAAAAAGCACAATCAGTTAATTCTAAATCGTCATAGCAACAAGGTGGCCCATCAGAGCCAAAACTTTGAATATAACCCGCAACCGCAGAAGACATACACAGACGCGAGTTAGCATCAAAATTATTTGTACCCAAGCATCCTTTCAGGAGCTTTTGAGCAATATAGTAATCTTGGGTTTGAAACTGACCCGATCCGTACATACAAATGCCATCTGATCCTTGGGTGGCTAGTACGGTTTTAAATCGTTGCACAATCCGATCTAATGCTTCTTCCCAACTAACACGCTGGAAGGGTTGATCCAAAGAATCGCGCATCATCGGATAGTGTAAGCGGTCTTTGTTGAGAGACTCAGCAATTGTTGCGCCTTTGACACAAACCATTCCCTGACTAGAAGGATGAGTGCGATCGCCCTGCACTTTCCAGATAGGAGTACCTTTACTATCCCGATTAGTTGGTTTTCCTGGTTGCGCTGGAGGGGAAACTTCCAAGCCGCAGCCAACGCCACAGTAAGGACATAGTGTTTTGGTTGCGTCAGTCATAGCAGTTTACCGTAATCCCTATATTTCTTAGGACTGATTGCTCAACAATAATTTTATGCAGGTTAAATTTAATGTTTGTAAAAGGTAGGTTCTTTCCTTAAAGTTGCTGATTTCAACTTCTAAATTCTGTATTTTTTATCACCATTTACCAAAAATATTGCTGTATTTGTACAAGGAGTTGAGCGGGCAGTTCACTGAGGTATTTAATTCTAGAACTGACACCTTGATTGGAGCGAATTGATTCTAAAAGTATACAAGTACAAATACTTAATTTATTATGGCATTTTTTCTGGAACTGACTGCTTCAATCAGTTATCAATCCTTAATGCTGTTGATTTGTTTTCCTAATAAGTACGTCAACGCCAGTTAAATATAAGATGTGAATTTTAAACTCCCTCTGCCTCCTGAAACTTGTCACCATAGGGGCAGGTTTCTACCTACCCCTAAGAACAACTACAGTAGTATTAACCTTGTTCTTGTCCATCTAGTAACAGCGCATCTGCTGCCACTGTAGGTGTTGGAGTTTCACCCTCATATTGTGCAGCAAAGGAACCTTTGGGTTCTTTGAGGAAGAAAGCACACATAAAGGCGCAGATCAGTGCGGCAATTCCCATTGTGGTAAACAAGGTAGGTGCATCAGTTAAGCTGAAAACTGTTAGATAAATCACACCACCGAAGTTGCCATAAGCACCAACATTGCCTGCAATTTGTCCAGTACTTTCCTTCTTAATCAGGGGTACAATTCCGTAGGTAGCACCGCAACCAGCTTGAGCAAAGTAAGCACCAAACATGGTAACAGCGATCGCTAAAGGTAACGCCCAATCTTTATTGATAAAATGCGCTAACAGATAGCCAACTCCAATACCTGCCGATATTATCGTCATTGTCCATTTGCGGCTACCTAATTTATCGGAAATTAAACCACCACTAGGACGAGAAAATAAATTTAAGAAAGGATAAGTAGCAGCAATCATCCCTGCAATAACGTGTTCAAGTCCAAACGTTTTTTCAAAAAACACAGGTAGCATGGATACGGCTGCTAATTCTGAACCAAAGTTAGTTACATAAGTAAACTCTAGCAGTGCTACTTGACGGAACTCATAACGTTCAGATGCAGGATAGGTTTTAGCGCCCGTAACAACATCTTTATTAACTTCCCATGCTTTATAACTTTGGTAGGCATACAAAGCTAGTAACAACGCCCAAACTATATACATTCCTGTGGTATCGAAGAACTTAACTTTCATTAAGCGCCAAGCTAAGACGCCCAGAGCAAAAATTAAGCCAAAATTAGAAACTAACAGAGCGTAGAAGCTTTTAGCACTGGTGACTTCCATTGCGCCATTTTTCTTAGGGCGCTTGTAAACTTTACCTTGAGGAGTATCTTGGACGCTGTTGTAATAAATTACGCCATAGATAGCGGAGATGATACCAGTAAGAGCGATCGCCAAACGCCAGTTAGATGCACCACCAGCTAGAAAAGCAGTTGCTATCCCAATTGTGGGTAATGCAAACTCTGCACCGAAAGCACCAAAGTTACCCCAACCGCCGTAAATACCTTGAGCGCTCCCAATCTCTTTGGGTGTGAACCATTCTGACACCATGCGGATGCCAATGACAAACCCAGATCCTACAATCCCCATCAGCAAACGGCTGATCACTAACTGATTAAAGTCTTGCGCGAAGGATGTAGCCAAACAGGGGACAATCGCAAATACCAGCAAACATGAGTAGGTAATTCTTGGGCCAAAACGATCCAGCAGCATCCCAATAATAATCCGCGCTGGAATAGTTAGAGCAAGGTTACAAATTAGTAATGTTTTAATTTGTGGCTCAGTAATCCCTAAATCTTTCGCAATCGTTGTGGCAAATGGAGAAAAGTTAAACCAGCATACAAACGTGAGAAAGAAAGCAAACCAAGTCATGTGCAGGATGCGGTATCGCCCCTGAAATGAAAGTAATCCTTTGAGCATTTGAACTTTACCTAACAACGATTGGGAAAATTTTGAAAATAAGAACCCTGAACAAGACAGAATCTTGCTTTTACTGGGGTAATTTAGTTAGCCATTGACTGTTAATAGCTAATAGCTAATTGCTAAGTGATTAAGTATCAATCACGACTTTGCCAACTGGTCGAGCAATACAAGCTAAAATAAATCCTTGTTCTCGTTCGCCATCTTCTAAGGCTTCTGGTTCTCCCTCATACTGGACTTGCCCTTCTACAAGCTTCTGTTTGCAAGTTCCACAGGTTCCAGAACGACAACTGCTAGGAAGCTCTATCCCTGCTGCTTCAGCAACATCTAAAATTAAGTCATCTCCATTACAAGTAACTTCTTTGCCAGATTGAGCGAAGCTAATAGTCGCCGTTTGGGATGGCGCTGGCGGCGCAATAACTGCTTCTGCTGTTTGGGTAGCAATACCAATTCCGTAATTCTGTACCTTTGACTCAAGAACATTGTTAATCTGATCGGCGTTAGCGAAGCTATCCGCAGGAATCGCACTTATAGTTACTGATGCAGTATTAGTTGCTGTTAACTCTGCTTCTGACTTGGGTTGTGCGCCAAAATCTTTAATTAACAAATCCCGCAATACTGGCTTTAAATCCTCACAAGGAATACTCTTGATCGCACAAGTACCAAGATGGGCATCTTTACCGACTTTGCCACCCAGATATATGTCAACACCTTCTAAGGTTTTGCCGTTTTTACGCACCTTAGTACCCATCAAACCAATGTCAGCAACTTGGGGTTGAGCGCAGGAATTAGGGCATCCAGTCCAGTGAAACCGCACTGCTTTAGGTACAAATAACTCTGCATCTAATTCCTTAATCATTTCTAGAGCGCGATTTTTAGTTTCGATTAAGGCGAAATTACAAAATTCTGCGCCTGTGCAAGAAATTAGCGATCGCTCTAATGTTTCAGGATTTACTTTAAAACGTTGTAGTAGCGGTTCTTTCAACAACGAAGCAATCCGAGAATCTGGAATATTAGGAATGATTACGTTTTGCTCAACAGTAAGCCGAATTTCACCACTACCATAAACATCTGCTAAACGTGCTAAATCAAACATATCTTCGGCATACATCCGACCCATCGGAATATGCAAACCGATATAGTTTAAAGCAGGTTGTTTCTGGGAATGAATTCCAATGTGGTCGCGTTTATCCCAGAGAATCTCATCTTTTTCAGCCGCAGTTTGTAGGGAATGACCTAATTGTTTTTCGACTTCTGAGCGAAACTTTTCAATTCCCCAATCTTCAATCAGATACATGATCCGTGCTTTTTGCCGATTTGCCCGCAAACCGTTGTTGCGATAAACCAGTAAAACAGCTTCGCAAACTGCGATAACATCACGAGGATCAACCCAAGCATTAAGAGGAATTGCTTCTACACAAGCTTTAGCTGAAAAGAAGCCGCCAACTATGACATTAAAACCAATAATGCCGTTTTTGAAAGCGGGAATAAATGCTAGATCGTTTATTTCTGCGTGGACAGAGTTATCACGACAACCTGCGATCGCAATATTAAATTTACGAGGCAAGTTAGTAAAAGATGGATTACCTTCACCATTGTTGGTAATCATATCTTGGACTTTGCGAACAATCCCCCTTGTATCAATCAATTCATCCGCATCAATTCCCGCTACAGGTGAACCTGTAATATTGCGAACATTATCCATACCAGATTGAATACTGGTCATTCCAGCTTCTTGCAAACGGTTGCAAATTTCTGGTAAATCTTCAATCCGAATACTGCGGATTTGAATATTTTGTCTAGTAGTAATATCAGCGATTCCTTGGTTTTGGAATCCTGAACTGTTACAGAACCTTTGAACAATTTCTGCTAACACCCGCATTTGACCGCTAGTTAAGATACCGCTAGGCATCCGCAACCGCATCATGAATAAACCAGGAGTCATGGGACGATAGAAAATACCTAACCACTTTAAGCGATAGTCGCGGTCAGTTTCATCCATTGCTTCCCAACCAATTTGGGCAAAATGTTCTAGTTCTTTTCTAACTTCTAGACCATCTTTTTCCGCTTTTAATCTTTCAAATTTGTTCTTGTATTCTTTCAGTGGTGCTGCTTCTACCATTGGTTGATATTCCTAAAATTTAAACAAAAAGAACTGTTGCGCCAAGGTTTCTACACTTGCCACACGCATCAAAAATGCTTTTCTTAACTTTTACTATTGATATTAGTTAGGCTAATAACTTCAATTGGTATGTTTGATTACACTTAGTGACCTTTTCTTCATATTTGTGTGCCTATGCTTTCAGCCTAGATGGTGAATATAGAGATTCATCTAGTTGTTGAAATTGAGTAATACAAAGGCGTTGGCGTAGTGCTTTTTTCAATGTTTATTTACTTAGCTCAAGAGCAAAAATTGAACTCTCTATATAGGTAAAGTATTAGAGTTAGAAATGAATATTCGTATATTTAGTTACAAAACAGGGTTAAATATGAAATTTTTGCATCATTGTCATGCTATTCATACATGATTTTAGGCATAGTCCCTAAAATCCACGACTTCTTTAAGAAATCAGGGATTTTTTGTTCGCGAAATTTATAGCGGTTTGCAGTCGAATGTCATACACCCTTTTAAGGGTGCAGACTCCGCCAACGCCCCTACTTAGTCAGCACGAATTTCAAAGTTATTGAGGTACTCAATGGGCTGATTAGGATCAAACGCCCACTTATCAATGAACACATCTGCTGGTTCAACTTTCAGCGTCTGAGTAGGCAGAGGAATTTTAAGTGCTTTAGCAACTTCCTGATAAATTTCTAGAGGGTAAGCTTTTTTAATAATTTCGTCTGCATCCTTGGGATACTGTGTTTGCTCAATCTGATTCCAGCGAATCATCTGGGTTAACAACCAAACTGCATGGGACTGCCAAGGATAGTTAGCATGATTTGGCTTGTTTAGATAGCTGGTGTTGCGAAAGTGAAATAGGTTGAAATCATTAATCTTTTTGATGCGGCTTTTTTGATCAAAGCCCCCGTAGTTATATCTCCCCAGCATGGAGTTTTTGGCATAATCCACGTTAGTGTCGAGATATTTAGGATCTGAGATAATTTTTGTGATTGGTAAACGGTTCTTAGTGCGATCGCAATACTGGCAAGCTTCAAGAACAGCAGCAACCATTGCTTTAGTAGTTACAGGATTTGCATCTATCCAAGGTTGCATCGCCCCTAAAACTTTTTCTGGATGACCACTCCAAATATCTCGATCCACATAAACAGTAAAGCCAACTTCTTCCAACACTGCCTGCTGGTTCCAAGGTTCACCTACACAATAGCCATCAATAGTGCCATTCCTAAGCCTATCCACCATTTCTGCTGGTGGTATCTCAATTAGTTTGACATCGCGATCGGGATCAATGTTCATCGTAGCCAGCCAATAGCGGAGGATGTAGTTGCCCATTGCAGATCGATCTACAATCCCAAAGCTAGGAGGCTCACTCAAACTTTTAATATATTTTGTATATGAGTCAGTAAATTCCTGAAAGTTGAGATAATCTATTCCAGGTCGTATACCTGCATTCCAAAATTTGCGGGAAAGAGTGATGGCATTACCATTCAAATTCAGCGTCATCAGGGAAACCATGGGCGTAACCTTAGCACCCAACTGCGCCAACAAAGGCATACCGTATAAGGCATGGGCGGCATCTAAGCGCCCCTGAGTTAAACTCTCCTTAAGACGTTCCCAGCTTTTTTCTTGACTGATAGTGACGTTGAGACCATACTTTTCAAAAAAGCCTTTCTCTTTGGCAATAATGATCGGCGCAGAGTCGATCACAGGCATAATGCCAATCGTCAGGTTGCGTTTTTCCAAATTGCCGAAAATAGTGTCCGGCTTTTTGGCTGTAGCATTATCTGTTTTGGAACCAGAATTATTCTGGCAAGCTGCAAAAGCAAATCCTGCTGCTGCCAAACTGGTATATTTGAGAAACTGACGACGCTCCATGATTAGCAATTAGCAGTTAGCGGTTAGCTATTAGCTGTTGATGAGTAGGTATGTATCAAAGCTTGATAAGCCTTTAAATATTACAGGAATTTTTAGCCTACAGGTTGAATGTACGACAACACTTGCAAGTTCATCGCTGAGACATTCCCTGCTGATCTCGCCACTTGGTTACTAGGCGAACCCATAAGCCTAACTAAGTTAGAAGCTTCAGAATTGTCGGTTGAACCAATCCGCGCCGACTCGCTGATCTTCTTAGAATCTGAAGAAATTATTCTACACGCAGAGTTTCAAACCGCACCCAATCCAGATATTCCGTTTCGCATGGCTGATTATCGTTTGCGGGATATAAAACTGTAACTTAAAATCTACCCCTATCTGGACAAAGCTTACTGTTTGTCCACATCCTCAATTAATTCATTCACAAATTCCCTGAGTCGTTCTTTCCAATCAGGGATATTTTTTAGCTTTTCTTTAACTCCAACTTTAACGTTAAAACATACTGGAGATCTATCCATTGGTTCTTCATATAAAGGTTTAGCACCTAATTTATGTTGTTTTTTAAATACCATTGTATTCTTCTGTGATTATTGCTATATTGATATATAGCATATTGCAATAGTCGTAAACAATGCTACTCAGTTTTAAAACAGCATTAATACCAAATAAGAAACAAGAGACAGCTTTTAGAAAGTCTTGCGGTGTAGCACGACATTCTTACAATTGGGCGAATGCTGTAGTTAAAGAAATTTTAGAGACGAGCAAAGAAGGAGACGAAAAAATCAAACTGCCGACAGCTATTGATTTGCATAAACGATTAGTAGCCGAGGTGAAATCTGTAAATTCTTGGTACTACGAAGTTAACAAAAACGTTCCGCAAAAAGCTATTGCTGATTTGAGACAAGCTTGGGATAGATGCTTTAAAAAAGTATCTAAACAGCCTAAATTTAAAAAGAAAGGACAACGTGATTCTTTCTATCTAGAACAAGGAACTAAGGCTGCACCCAGGATAAAAAATGATGACAAGCGTATCAAGCTCCCTAACCTTGGTTGGGTAAGATTAGCTGAACCATTACCAGTAACAGCGATTCATAATTGTGTGATTTCACGACAGGCTAACCGATGGTTTATTTCTATTAAATATGAGATTGAAAAACCATTAGCTGCACCCAATCGTCCTACGGTTGGCGTTGATATTGGCATCAAAGAGTTAGCTGTCACATCCAATGGTAAAGTATTCGCTAATCCCAAAGCATACAAACGTTTGAGCAAGGGCATGAAGCGTTTACAACGTCGTGTAAGCAAGCGTGTTAAAGGTTCTAACAACAGAGTTAAAGCTGTTAGAAAACTTGCTAAATTACACGCCAGAATCAGCAGCATCCGTAAAGATGCTATTCACAAATTAACCAACTATCTAGCTAAAAACCACAGCGAAATAAAGATAGAGGATTTGTCAGTCAAAGCATTTCTAAAAAACCATAAACTAGCTGGTGCAATAGCTGATTGTGGGATGTATGAGTTTCGCCGTCAGTTAGAATACAAAACTGAGAAGTTTGGGAGCAAGCTAACTATTGTAGATAGAATGTTTCCCAGTTCTCAGATTTGCTCTAACTGCCAGGAACATCGGCATAAAATGCCATTAAAAAACCGCGTTTATATTTGTCCTGAATGTAGTCATGCAGAGCACAGAGATTTAAACGCAGCTAAAAATATAGAACGATGGTTTGAAGGAGTTTTTATTCCTATTCGTTCAGATTTGGCGGTAAGCTCTACCGTGTCAGCTTGTGGAGTGGACAAACCTCTTGGGAGTCATTCTAAGACCATTTTGAAGCAAGAAGTTAACACCAAAACTACCTTTATCCAATTAAGTTTAGATTTGGGTAGTTTTGGGTAGGTTTAACGGAGCGGAAGCACTGCTGGATTTTCAGAGTGAATAAGATTTGATTAGTTGGCTTGAGGCACTTTAATTAGCTAATAGCTAATCTAAATGGGCAAAGCGGTTAAACAAAAAGTCGAGCGCGTAGTTACGCAGGTTATAGTAATCTGGGTCTTCCATAATTTCAGCACGGTTTCTAGGACGTGCAAAAGGAATATCTAAGACTTCACCGATGTTTGCTGCGGGGCCATTGGTCATCATTACTAAACGGTCTGCTAGAAACAGTGCTTCATCAATATCATGGGTAATCATTAGCACTGTGACTCGGTGTTCGCGCCAAATTGCTAGTAGTTCTTCTTGTAACTCTTCTTTGGTAATGGCATCTAATGCCCCAAAGGGTTCATCTAAGATCAAGATTTGCGGACGAATAGCTAAAGCACGTGCGATCGCAACTCTTTGCTTCATCCCCCCAGACAACTGCGACGGCTTTTTATGCGCTGCTTCTGTTAGTCCAACAAGCTGCAAATGCTCCTGAACAATCTCTTTTTTAAAGGAAGTTGGTTTATCTGGATAGACAGCATCCACCCCAAGGTAGATATTCTCATAAGCGGTCATCCAGGGCAGCAAAGAGTAGTTTTGGAACACCATCATCCGATCGGGGCCTGGTTCAGTGATGCGCTTGGCTTGTAGTGTGATTTCGCCAGTTGTAGGTTTGTTAAACCCAGCTACCATGTTTAATAATGTTGATTTGCCACAACCAGAGTGACCGATCAAGCAAACAAATTCACCTTCATAGACTGTGAGGTTAACATCTTCCAAGGCGATAAATGAGCCATTGGCAGTGGGGAAGGCTTTGGAAACGTTATCTATAACTAGAAAAGGATCGCGCTTAAGGGCTGAGGGTTGAGGGTTGAGGGCTGAGGTAGTAGTTTGCATACTATTAAGTTAAGTACAGATGGAATAATTAATTTTTCCAAGAAGTCTTTTGAAAATTTTTCCTTATGCTGCTTTATTAACAGCATCAATGATGATTTCTTCTATTCGGATTTCACGGTGTATATCTAGGCGCTGAAGATAACCAATTGGGTCGTCGGGGTTAAATACCATGCCATCGAATAGTTGAAATGATGCGCGGTCTGGTTCGTTATCTGGTAACCCTAACTGTCTAGCTGCTTCACCAAATAAATCTACCCGTCGCACTCGATCTAAAATCTCTATCCAGTTTTTCGGGAAGGGTGTCAAACCCCAACGCGCAAGTTGGGTTAAAATCCATAACCCTTCAACTCTGCCTGGACAGTTTGTTTGATCTACATAAAATTGGTGATAGCGTGGAAGTAGTCGGGGTTGTTCGTGAGTACCTCGGTTGTAGGGAGCAATAAACCCAGGGCGTGTATAAGCTGGTAATGAATCTAGATATTGTGGTTGACACAACAATTGCATGATTTCTTGGCGATGGTGATGATGATCGCAGTATTCGCAAGCTTCTAAAAGGGCTTTAACTAGGGCAAGATGAGTTTCAGGGTATTGGTTTGCCCAATCTTCACGGACACCTAATACTTTCTCAGGATTTCCTTGCCAAATATCTAAATCTGTGGCAATCACAAAGCCTAAATTTTCGTATACGGCGCGAGAGTTCCAAGGTTCGCCTACACAGTAGCCGTCGATTTCGCCAGTTTTGAGGCGATCGACCATTTGTGATGGTGGTAAGACTACCAAATTTACATCTTTATCTGGATCAATACCACCTGAAGCTAACCAATAACGCAGCATTAAATTGTGCATTGAAGAAGGATGCACAACACCTAAGCTGTAAGTCTGTTCATTAGTTTGTGAAATTATTCGTTTTAAACCTTTAAGGTTGCGTACCCCTTGCTCATAAAACTGCTTACTTAATGTAATCGCGTTACCGTTGCGACTAAGAATTAAGGAGGTAACTATTGGGAGTGGGTTGTTGTTGCCCATACCAAATGTCATTGCTAGGGGCATACCAGCAACCATTTGGGCAGCATCTAAGCGTTTGGTAGCAATATTTGATGCGATCGCTTTCCAACTTGTTTCTCTATGTAAATTAACTTCTTCAATTCCGTGCTTTTTGAAAAAGCCTTTTTCTTTAGCAACAATTAGCGGCGCACAATCTGTTAGGGGTAGAAAACCAATATCTAACGTAACTTTTTCTAGCCCTTGACGTACTTTTGTAGGACGTGATACAGGTTTACTTGCAGCTTCTTGTACTTGGCGTTTCTTAGCACGTTTTTGTTGATTTAAGAAGTAAATTATCTCGTTCCGCATTTTGTAGTAGCTGGGATGATTTACTACTTCTAAACGTTGGCGTGGGCGCGGAATATTTACATCTAAAATTTGTCCTATATGTGCTTCTGGCCCATTTGTTAACATCACAATGCGGTCAGATAGCAGTAATGCTTCGTCTACATCATGGGTTACCATGATGCACGTAAGATGACTTTCCTCGCAGATTTTCATTAGTTGTTCTTGCAAACCACCGCGAGTTAAAGCGTCTAATGCACCAAAGGGTTCATCTAATAGTAGTAATTTGGGGCGGATAGCTAAGGCGCGGGCGATCGCAACTCGTTGTTTCATCCCACCGGATAACTCACCTGGGCGCTTATCGGCTGCATGGCGCAGTCCTACTAAGTCAATGTGTTTTTGGATAATAGTTTTGCGATCGCCTCCTGGCTGATCTTTTAGTACTTGATCTACAGCTAAGGCAATATTTTCATATACTGTTAGCCAAGGTAGCAAGGAATAATTTTGAAACACCACCATTCTATCTGGGCCTGGTGATGTAATTTGTCTTCCTTCTAAGACTACTCCGCCGTGACTGGGTTTATCCAAACCAGCCACCATATTTAATAAGGTGGATTTTCCACAGCCTGAGTGTCCAATTAAGGAAATAAATTCTCCTTGATTGATTTTTAATTCAATATTTCTCAACGCTACAAATGTATCGCCGTTGGCTAGGGAGAAAATTTTATCTACATGATCGACTTCTACAAATACAGACATACTATTTTGTGATTGGTAATTAGTAATTGTTCATTGGTCATCAGTCATTGTTAATTGTTAAGACCTATGACCAAATTCAAGCAGAGATATTTAAATTTACTCGTGCAGATTTATTTTTGTTCTTCAGGAACAACTTTTGAGGCGAGAAAAGCTACCATTCTGTCTAAAAATAGACCAACAACGCCAACATAAAGCAGTGCTAAAATAATTTGGCTTAGTAATGAATTGTTGTAAGCATCCCAAATAAAGAAGCCGATGCCTACTCCGCCGACTAACATTTCTGCTGCCACAATTGCTAACCAAGATAAACCAATCCCAATTCTTAACCCTGTGAAAATATAGGGAATGGCTGCGGGAATTAAAATTTTCAAGAAATACGTTTTTTTAGATAGCCGCAAGACTTTAGAAACGTTTCTATAGTCTTGAGGAATTTGTTGTACACCAACGGTGGTATTAATAATGATTGGCCAAATTGATGTTACGAAGATTACAAAGATAGCGGAAGGATTACTTTGTTGAAAGGCAGCCAAAGAAATTGGAAGCCATGCTAACGGGGGAATGGTTCGTAATACTTGAAATATGGGGTCTAAGGCACGATAAAGGACTTTGTTTGTCCCAATCATTATCCCTAATCCAATTCCAACTATTGCTGATAATGAAAAGCCAATAGCTACTCTTTGTAAACTGGCAAATATTTGTAAACCTAAACCTTTATCAGTACCCCCGTTGTCAAAAAAGGGAAACAGGATATAAGGAAACCAAGTGTCAGTCAAGACTTGTAATGGCCCTGGTAAGCCTTTGGAGCCAGGAGGACAAAGAATTTGCCAGATTACTAAGATAACTGTGATCGCAATTATTGGCGGCACAAATACTTTGGTCTGTTTCTGTAACCAAGCTTTGAAAAAATTAGGCAGGTTTGTACTAGGAAGGCGACGTTCAGTTCTAGCTGTCATATTTTTATTGATTGGCGGTTAATGGTTAGCAAAAGTCCTAACTTATTTTTCAAAGGAATAGGATGAATAATTTATGCTGTTAGCAGCTAAAAGCTAAAAGCTAAACGCTAACAGCTAACAGCTAATTAAACTTTTTTAATTTTGAGACTGTTTAAGTACTCTTCAGGTTTTTCCGGGTCAAATTTCACGCCATCAAAGAAAGTTTCAACCCCGCGAGAACTGCTTGTGGGAATTTGAGAATCAGGAACGCCTAAAGCTTTGGCTGCTTCTTTCCACAAATCTTCTCGATTGACTTTATCTACAAGTTCTTTAGTTTTAGTGTCAGCAGGAATATAGCCCCAGCGAATATTTTCAGTTAAAAACCATAAATCATGGCTCTTATAAGGATAGGAAGCGTTATCTGCCCAAAATTTCATTAATAGTGGGCTATTTTGGACTGGTGCGCGACCATCACCATAGTCAATATTGCCTTTAGAGCGTTCGATAATATCTTTGGCTGGTACTTTAAACCACTTAGATTGCGAGACAATATTGCACATTTCCTCTTTATTTTCTGGCTTATCGCACCACTGCTGCGCTTCTTGAATTGCCATTAAAATTGCTTTGGCGGCATTAGGATTTTTATCTACCCAATCTGCACGCATAGAAAACGCTTTTTCTGGGTGATCTTTCCAAAGTTCTCCTGTTACTAAAGCGGTGTAACCTTGCGATTGGTTAACTAACTGTGCATTCCAAGGTTCACCTACACAAAAAGCTTCCATGTTGCCAGTTTTCATATTTGCCACCATTTGTGGTGGCGGAACAGGAACTACGGAAACATCTTTCACTGGATCGATACCACCTGCTGCTAACCAGTAGCGCATCCATAGATCGTGTGTACCGCCAGGGAATGTAATTGCGACTTTGAGTTCGCTTTTACCAGCAGATTTAGCTTTAGCTATAGCTTGTACCATTGGCTTACTATCTAAACCAACTTTTAAATCTTTATAAGCGTTAGAAACAGATATTGCCTGACCGTTAGTATTTAACCGCGCCAGAAGATACATTGGTACTGGCTGCTTAGTAATCTTACCCATAGTCATTAGGTAAGGCATGGGTGTTAAGATGTGTGCGCCATCAATACCACCGCCACCAGAACCTAGCTCTAAATTGTCACGAGTTACAGGCCATGAAGCTTGTTTGGTAACTTCAACATCCTTCATGCCATATTTGTCAAAAAAGCCCTTTTCTTTAGCAATAATTAGGGGTGCAGAATCAGTTAAAGCGATAAATCCTAATTTGGCAGCAGTTGTTTCTACTTTTGGCGCATTAGCTGACTGAGCGACAGCAGTAGCAGTTTTTTTACTGGTATCAACTGGGCCTGTAGAACAGCCATGTATTAATATTGTCCCTGCGGTAGCTGCTCCGGCTGTGAACAGAAATTTTCTTCTAGAAAACTGCGTCATTTTGATCACCCACTAATTCAATGCTGAGAATTTATTCAAAAAATTTGGTTGGCAAAATGCCTACGAAGGATGCACAGATGATATTTTTTTGGCGATAGTTTAGCTGTATTTCTTCACTAGACTTTTTTTGCTATCCCCCTATCTTCTCTGCCAGCCGCGAGTGATGTATTTTCGTCATCTTTCTCTTGATATAACTTATGCCTATTCAGCAAGGTAATTAGTATCTAGAGTTACAAAATGTTGCGATATATGAGGTTTACGCATAAAAATAATTGATTTTTGACATAAGTAATGGCAGATAAATATCGTATTAGTTGAAATAATTTGGTAACAAATTTAACAATCTTTTATATTGATTTATTTAGTATTTTGTAGCTTTTGATACAATTTATTCAGGTTTGACCAAAACTCATTAATGTATAAATATGTTCTTATTTTGTGTCTAAAATGCTGGCGCGTTTTGCTTTGCTAATGCAGTTGAGTTAATTAAGTATGAAGCGACGTAATGTTATAGCTGGGATAGGTGCTGGTGGGCTAGTAAGTTATTTATCACTAATGACTGATAGTGTCGCTTCGCAATCAGTGAATAATATTCCATTACTACCAGTAGTTAACCCAAATGTTAAAAATAGAGTAGATTCTGTGAATAGTTATAAATTTCCAGATAATTTCCTGTGGGGCGTTGCTACTTCTGCATATCAAATAGAGGGCGCGGTATCAGAAGGCGGTCGCAAGCCGAGTGTTTGGGATACTTTTAGTGCTAAACCAGGAAAGATTAAAAATAATGATACAGGTGCAGTTGCTAACAATCACTACCATTTATATAAATCCGATGTGCAATTAATGGCAGCATTGGGAATTAAACATTATCGTTTTAGTATTGCATGGTCGCGCATTATTCCTGATGGTAGGGGTCAAGTAAATGAAGCAGGAGTTGATTTTTATAAAGGCTTAGTTGATACTCTGCGGGAATACGGAATTACACCCCACGCTACCTTATATCATTGGGATACTCCCCAAGCTTTAGATGATTTATATGGTTCTTGGCGGAGTCGAGAGATGGCGAAGGATTTTGCTGACTATGCTACAGCAGTTGTGAGTCGTTTGGGCGATCGCATTACTGATTGGATGACGCTAAACGAAATTGTTATTTTTACTCATCTCGGCTATGCGGTTAATACTGAAGCACCCTTTGCACCTGGAACCAGCGTTAAAACTCTTAAAGAAGTATGGCAAACTTCTCATCATGCTTTGTTAGCGCATGGTTTAGGTTGTCAAGCTATTCGTGCTGCTTCTCCTGTTAAATGTTCTGTGGCGCTGGTAGATAATATTTCTGTGACAGTTCCAGTTACGGAGTCAGCAGAAGATATCACCGCAGCGCAAAAAGCTTTGCATACTAACTGGGTGAATGGCGGGGTAATTTTTCCAGCGCTTACAGGTGCTTATAGTCCAGCAATGTTAGAAAAGTTAGGTAAAAATGCGCCTGATATTCAGCCTGGTGATTTAGAAATAATTAATCAGCCAATAGATTATCTCGGTCTGAATATTTATACTGGCTCTTATGTACGTGCGGCGGATAATCAAGAAGGGTTTGAATTTTTAAATATGCCTAAAGGTTATCCCAAACTAGATATGCCTTGGCTTTATATTGTGCCTGAAAGCCTTTATTGGGGTATCCGCCATATTAGTGATACGTTAGGGCGTAATGATTTACCTGTATTTATTACAGAAAATGGCTGTGCGACGCAAGATAAATTAAACGATAAATTTGAGGTAATTGATACAGACCGCATCATGTATTTGCGGCAATATTTAAAGTCTGCTCATCGTGCGATCGCAGAAGGTTATCCACTCAAGGGATACTATCAATGGAGTTTTATGGATAACTTTGAGTGGACTTCTGGTTACGATCACCGTTTTGGTATTGTCTATGTAGATTATAAAACTCAAAGACGCACTCCCAAAGCAAGTGCGAACTGGTATGCAGAATGTATACGTCAGAATCGCGTAGTGTAACAACAACCAACATTAGGCAGACTATTTTATGTTAACAGAGTATAACTACACAAATTTTAATAAGATTTAAGGTTTGTGCAGGGGCGCTACAAGTATAAATATGTATATGTTACTCTGAACAATTCTTTGAAAAAGCAGGCTTTAGCTATACCTCAAGTTTCGCTCTTTCTGACGCAAGAAGTGTTTATATCACATTAATTATTCTTTAGGGAAATTATATGCCTGCTACCACTAACGGAAGTAAATACAGGAAGAAAATTTTGTCAGTGGCGGTACTGACATAGAATAGTTGATCGTAAAAAGGAGTTATAATTTTGCTTTTATTTAAATCTTTTCACAATAAAAAACAGTGCTATTTGGAAGATTGTTCCTCATCTTCTTCAGTGACCAGTGACCAGTTTTTGTACAGCTACCTTGGGAGGAGGGAGACCCCCACTAAAAGCGTGTCAGGGCATGATCTGTGGGTTCAATCCCCCGTCATAGACCTTGGTCACTGGTAACTGATAATTGGTCACTGTGAACAACTTGGTCTAAATCAACTTATCAAGAACCCATAACGACATTATGACTAGCTTAAACGAAACTAAATTGAACGATTCTCTACTTTTAGCTCAACAGCAACTTCAAGGTTTTGCCCAAGACGAGAATTTCTCTCCAATATTTAATAGTGTGTTTGGGACAAATTATGATCGCGCTCAAGTAGAAATCATTCAGCAAGGGTGGTTAGGTGGTAATTTCTCCCTGTTGCCAGAAATTCAAGTACTAGATAGTGCTTCCATGCCTGGGATACAAGGCGGTTTCTCATCCCAAACTGGCAAGATTTACATCAATAACTATTTCCTCACCAATGCAACTCTAGACCAAATAGAAGCCGTACTGCTAGAGGAAATTGGTCACTGGGTGGATAATCAAATCAACATCAGCGATACGTCGGGGGATGAAGGAGAACTTTTCTCTGCATTCGTACAAAAAAGAAGTTTAACACAGGAACAACTAACGCTCTTAAAGGTAGAAAATGACCAAGTGGCAATTGCTCTTGGTGGAGAGACAATTGTTGTAGAGGCATCTAGCTTTAGTAATACTACCAATTACGACGTGGCGGGATTTAATCCTCGTTCCGTGACGGTGGGCGACTTCAATGGGGATGGCTTTCAAGACCTAGCCACTGCTAACTTTAACTCAAATATCGTCTCGGTGTTGCTGGGAAATGGCACTGGCGGCTTTGGGTCGGCTACCACTTACGTGGTGGGAAGTAGTCCTTATTCCGTGACGGTGGGCGACTTCAATCGGGATGGCTTCCAAGACCTAGCCACTGCTAACTTTAACTCACATACCGTCTCGGTGTTGCTGGGAAATGGCACTGGCGGCTTTGGGGCGGCTACCAATTACGTGGCGGGAACTAATCCTCGTTCCGTGACGGTGGGCGACTTCAATCGGGATGGCAAGCTAGACCTAGCCACTGCTAACTATGCCTCAAATACCGTTTCCGTGTTGCTGGGAAATGGCACTGGCGGCTTTGGGGCGGCTACCACTTTCGCCGTGGCGGGAAGTATTCCTAGTTCCGTGACGGTGGGCGACTTCAATCGGGATGGCTTCCAAGACCTAGCCACTGCTAACAATGGCTCAAATACCGTCTCGGTGTTGCTGGGAAATGGCACTGGCGGCTTTGGGGCGGCTACCACTTTCGCCGTGGCGGGAAATAATCCTGATTCCGTGACGGTGGGCGACTTCAATCGGGATGGCTTCCAAGACCTAGCCACTGCTAACGTCTTCTCAAATAACGTCTCGGTGTTGCTGGGAAATGGCACTGGCGGCTTTGGGGCGGCTACCACTTTGGCGGCGGGAATTACTCCTATTTCCGTGACGGTGGGCGACTTCAATCGGGATGGCAAGCAAGACCTAGCTTCTGCTAACTATCACTCAAATAACGTCTCCATTTTAACAAATACCACACCAATAATCACAGTTTCGGCAGGCAGCACCCCTTCAGAAGCAGGGACAGACGGCGGTTTCACTTTGACTCTAGATGCTCCTGCGCCTGCGGGTGGGGCAACAATTAATTTCAATCTCACAGGCAGTAGCGCCACCTTCGGCACAGATTACACCCTAGATGCTGGCTTTAACATTACTGCGGTAACAGCAAATACTTTCACCATTGCCGCAGGGGCAACAACAGCCACTCTGCTGGTCAAGCCTATAGATGATTCTGTCTACGACCCTAACGAGAATGTTCAGTTAAATTTACAGAGTGGTAGCGACTACATTCTGGGCAGTAATACAACCGCTTTATTCTCACCTGCCAGTAACTTGGCGGTGGGAAGTAATCCTGTTTCCGTGACGGTGGGCGACTTCAATCGGGATGGCTTTCTAGACCTAGCCTCTGCTAACTTTGGCTCAAATAACGTCTCGGTATTGCTGGGAAATGGCACTGGCGGCTTTGGGGCGGCTTCCACTTTTGCTGTGGCGGGAAGTCTTTCTTATTCCGTGACGGTGGGCGACTTCAATCGGGATGGGTTTCAAGACCTAGCCTCTGCTAATGCTAATTCAAATAACGTCTCGGTGTTGCTGGGAAATAGCACTGGCGGCTTTGGGGCGGCTACCAATTACGCCGTGGCGGGATATAGTCCTCGTTCCGTAACAGTGGGCGACTTCAATGGGGATGGGTTTCAAGACCTAGCCTCTGCTAACTATGGCTCAAATAACGTCTCGGTGTTGCTGGGAAATGGCACTGGCGGCTTTGGGGCGGCTACCACTTTGGCGGCGGGAACTAATCCTTTTTCCGTGACGGTGGGCGACTTCAATGGGGATGGCAAGCTAGACCTAGCTTCTGCTAACTTGAGCTCAAATAACGTCTCAGTCCTACTTAACGCTCCTCTTAATGCCACACTCTCCATTGCTGAGAACGATACTCTTAACACTCCTCCAACCCTAAGCAACGTTAATAAGAATGGCAATGAAGACAGTGTTATTAGCTTCACAACTACTGATTTCACTTCAGCTTTCAGCGATAGTAATGGCGATAGCCTTTCAAAAATTCAGATTACATCTTTACCTACAAATGGCATCCTCCAACTCAATGGCACAGTAGTTGACCTCAACCAAGAAATCGCTGCGGCTAGTTTAGATAGTCTGAGTTTTATACCTAAAACTAATTACAACGGCACAGACTCTTTTACCTGGAATGGCTACGATGGCACTACCTATGCCAACACAGGTGCAGCAGTTAACTTGAGCGTTGCTGCTGTAGACGATACAGAATTTTACGTTACTAATACCTTAGATTCAGGTACTGGTTCATTACGTCAAGCCATCCTTGATGCCAATACTGATGGTGGAATAGAAGATATTATTTTTCAGTTAGATAACACGCAGCAACAAACAATTTATTTAACTAGCGGTGAACTAAATATTAGCGATGATGGAGTAAATCTTTTAGGTTTGGGTGCAGATAAATTAACAGTTAGACGTAGTGATAATGCTAGTGCGTTTCGCATTTTTAGTATTAATAGTAATGCCGAAGTCAGTATTGATGGCATGACTATTAGTAATGGTTTTGCTAGTGGAAACTTTCCAACTGGCGCAGGTGGAGGAGTTAATAATAATGGAAAATTAAGTATCAGCAATAGCATACTTAAGGAGAACTCTGCCTCTTTTGGTGGGGGTATCTTTAACAGTAGTGTTGGCACAATAGAACGCATTACCAGCAGCACTATTAGTGGTAACTCAGGATTGCAATTTGGTGGTGGTATTTTTAACCAATCATCCGGCGAAATAAAAGACATTACTAATAGCACTATTGGTAATAATTCAGCAATAACTGCTGGTGCTGGCATTTTTAATCAAACTAATGGCAAGATCGCGATTACAAGTAGTACTATTAGTACTAACAACGCCTATCATGGTGGCGGGATTTATAACGAAGAAGGCACAATTAAAGCCAAGAATACAATAATTGCAGGTAACATTGCTAGTTTTGTTCCCGACTTTGTTAGCACTCCCAATTCAACTTTCATTTCAGGTGGTCATAACTTAATTGGTACAGCGATTACAGGCACTATCGCCAGCGATATTATTAACCCCAACCCCAAACTCGGCACACTACAAAACAACGGTGGTACAACTTTGACAATGGCATTACTACCAGGTAGTCCTGCCATCAATGCTGGAGATAATACTAACCCACCAACCACTGACCAACGTGGAAGCGATCGCATCTTTGATGGCATTCTCGACATCGGTGCTTATGAAAGTCGCATAGCTGTAGTTACAGGTACTAATAATAACGACAACATAAGCAGCACTGTTACTAATGCTGAGGTGATTGAATATCGCGCCCTCGCTGGCAGCGATGCGATTAAAGCCACAGCATTGAGTGACTATATTGACGGCGGTACAGGTAAAGACCAAGTAAATTACGCCACATCAACCGCCGCCATTAACATTAACTTAGCTACAAATACAGCCAGTGGTGGTTATGCCAACAACGACACCCTGATTGGCATCGAAGGAATTATCGGCTCATCCTACAATGATGCCATCACTGGAAGCACAGAAAACAACATATTTAACGGAGGTGCAGGGGCAGATACCATTAATGGTGGAGGCGGTACAGATAGCACCAGCTACGCCACATCAACCGCAGCAGTCAACGTTAACCTCAACACAGGAATTAATCGAGGTGGGGATGCCGAGTTTGATATATTAACCAGCATTGAAAACCTCATCGGTTCTAAATTTCACGACACCCTCACCGGAAGTAACGCCAATCAAGTGATTTCTGGTGGTAGCGGCAATGATTCAATTACAGGAGGAGCAAATCAAGATGTGCTGGATGGTGAAAATGGTAACGACACCTTATTAGGTGCAGCAGGTCAAGATATCCTCACTGGAGGTGCAGGGGCAGATGTCCTAGATGGTGGTGAGGGTAAAGATCAAATCAACTATGCCACATCAAGAACGGGTGTCAATATTAATTTATTTGCCAGTTCTGCTACAGGTGGAGATGCCACAGGAGATACGTTCCTAAATATTGAAGACCTAGCTGGGTCAGCACATAACGATACTTTAACTGGAGACGATGGCAGCAACACATTAGCTGGTCGTAGTGGTAACGATACAATCACAGCCAGAGGAGGAAATGATATTTTAGTGGCAGACCCTGGTGCCGATAGCCTTAATGGTGGTGATGGGATGGATACGGTTACCTATTCTAGTTCTGATATTGCGGTAAATGTCAACTTAGCCACAGGTACATATTCAGGTGGTTATGCACAAGGTGACAGTTTGAGTCAGATTGAAAATTTAATTGGTTCTAGTTTTGATGATTTCTTGGGTGGTAATAGCAGTAATAACCAACTCGAAGGTGGAAGTGGAAATGATACCTTAAGTGGGTATAACCCTAGTAGTTTTGGGGTAGGTGAAATTGATACACTTACTGGTGGACTTGGTAGCGATCGCTTTATTGTTGGAAGTAACTACAATGATGGCGATAGTTCTACCAAGGGCATCAACGATTATGTGTTGATTAAGGATTTTAAAGTTAGTCAAGATGTGGTGGAGTTAGCTAACAATTTGACTTATTTCTTAGGTTCATCGCCTAGTGGTGTAGTAGGGGGAACAAGCATTTTTATTGACAATGATGGTACTGCTGGAATGAGTAGAGCCGATGAGTTGGTGGCGGTGTTGCAGGGTGTGAATTTAGTTAAGGGTCAGATTTCGGCTGCAACTCCGGGTTTTAATTTTGTTTAAAAGTGGCAGATTTGGCGTAGTCATAATTATTTGTAGGATGGGTAGAGCGATAGCGAAACCCATCAAACCCTTGTCAATGTTGGGTTTCGTTGCCTCAACCCAACCTACATTAGTCTTCTTTTTAATTAAGTGGATTTACTTACTGCCATTCCCTCATAATATATGAGGTTGATTACCGACTTAACTAATAATAGTTGAATTCTGGGTTGGAGATTTGGTGAGTTAAATCAAGGTGTGTTGGCGTGGGCTAATTTTTATTAGCGGGACTTAAACAAACACTACTAAAGAAAATGCTTATAATTTAAATAGGGTAAAGATTTCACGTCGAGTAATCCTTATGAAGGAAACCACACCCTCCGCCATGCCGCCTTGCTTTGAGAAATGGTGTAGTAGGTTCGATGA